>JBCCBF010000173.1:0-5982 GCA_039814445.1 Pseudomonadota bacterium | reverse complement strand
CGACGCCATAGCCAACAAAAAAGCCGCCGCATAATAAGCCTGGTCGCTTCAAGACCTGCGGTAACAAGGCCAAGATGGCGAGAATGACAAAGAGCGCTAAGCCCTCAAGCCCGGCTTGATAGAGCTGGCTTGGGTGCCGCGGTAGGCCATCACTGTTGGGGAACACCATCGCCCAAGGCACGTCCGTGGCCCGACCAAAAAGCTCGGCATTGATGAAATTGGCCAGGCGACCCAACAACAACCCTAACGGGGCGGCGGCGGCGACAAAATCACCGATTACTAAGACCGGCAGTTGATGGCGCCGGGCATAAAGCGCAATCGCGGCGATGGCCCCTAGGAAGCCACCATGGAACGCCATACCACCGCGCCACACTTGGACAATTTCCATGGGGTTATCCAGGTAATAGCCCGGTTGGTAAAACGCCACATAACCCAGACGGCCACCGATGATCACGCCGATAATCATCCAGCTAACCAGATCGCCAATATGTTCCGCTGATGGCCGCATACGGCTGGCATCTGGTTGGGTTTTGGGGTCCAGCCCCATTAAGCGCGCACGGCGATCGGCCAGCAGGACTACATAACGCCAGCCCAATAAAAAGGCGGCGATATAAGCCAGGGCATACCAACGGATTTGGATAATCCCCAAATCCAGCGCGACCGGGTCAATCATTGGGTATTCGAGAGCCATAATCGGGCCTGACATATGAAGGGGGCACGGCCGTTTTAACAGCCAACATCGTCAAGGACGAAAAACGAGCGTAGGCGGCAAAAGCCTACAGGCTAGCCCGGCTTGTCATCGCTGGGGGTCCTAACCGTTTTCTGTACGGGTTCATCTTAACAGAGAATATCAGCCCTAACGATAGGGATCGTCTTGCGATAAATACTGGCTCACATAATCAGCCATGCCAGCCTCTACCGTGCGGAACTGGCCAGTATAGCCGGCATCACGCAATTTCGTCATGTCTGCTTGGGTAAAGTATTGATACTTACCGCGCAGCTGGTCGGGCATCGGGATGTATTGGATGTTGGGTGTTAGATCCATGGCGGCATAGGTCGCCTCGGCCAGCTCTTTAAAGCTCGTGGCGCGCCCTGTCCCGCAGTTAAACAAGCCGCTGACATCGTCATGGTCGAGCATCCAGAGGATGACATCAACACAGTCCTTCACATAGACAAAGTCACGGCGCTGGCCGCCATCCTCATAATCCGGGCGATCCGAAGCAAACAGACCAAAGGGATCACCGGCTTTTAGCTCGGGGTAGCGCTTGCACGGCACGCTCATCATATCGCCCTTATGGAACTCATTGGGGCCATAGACATTGAAGAACTTCAGGCCAACCCATTGGGGTGGGTGCGGGCGCCCCGCATCGATATCATCCTGGATCCGGCGGTCGACCATGTGCTTTGACCAGCCATAGGCATTAAGCGGGCGTAACGCATCGAGGCCCTTGGCATCGCGCTGGTCACTGAAATTCTCATTACCATCGCCATAGGTGGCGGCCGAAGAGGCATAGATGAACGCCACACGCGCCCGGGTACACCACGCCCAAAGGTCCAGGGACAGGCGGATATTGTCACGGACAATTTCATCGACATTCTTATGGGTCGTGGCTGAGATCGCGCCCATATGGATGACGCCTTTGATCTCACCCGCATGGCGGTCCAAAAAATCAAACAGCTGTTCGGGGGCGACCACGTCAAACAGGCGGCGTTTGACCAAATTGTTCCATTTCGCCTCCTGGCCCAACCAGTCGCATACCACGATAGGGCTTTTGCCTTCGGCTTCTAGGGCCGCGACAATATTTGAGCCGATAAACCCGGCACCGCCGGTGACGATATACATAATGAATGGCCGTTCCTGTTGATTTTGCACCAAAACCCGGTTCATCCGGTTGGCGTTTGTGTCGCCACGGCTTATACTTAAGCCTGTGGCGCTTGGCTATGTGAATTGCCAGGGCCGATCATCACCATTTCCATAGGGCAGGCGGATCATGCAGACCGATAATAAATTCTTTGACGACATGGCGCGGCTGGCCAGCGGGGCTATGGGCACCGTGTTTGGTTTGCGCGAAGAATTCGAAGCCCAAGTCCGCCAACAGGTGGAAAACATCATGCAGCGGTTTGACTTGGTGACCCGTGAAGAGTTCGACGCCATGAGCATCGTGGCCCAAGACGCGAAGGCTGAAGCCGAAGAATTGAGCGAAAAGCTCGCAGCCTTGGAGACCCAAATCGCTGGGCTGACCACGCCGGCCGTATCATCGACGGCCAAAAAAACCACAAAAACTGCGAGCAAATCGGCTGCGAAACCAAGTGTGGCGAAAAAGACAGCGGCGAAAACGCCACGCAAAACAGCCGCGAAGTCGTCTTCGGCAAAACGTACCACGACAAAGAAAAGCTGATCACGTACTCTTCTCATTCACGTTGATTGATGCTGGTGGGTGTCGTTGGTTTGGGAAGGCTGACAACACCGGGCTAAAGCCGCGTCGACCACGATTAAGGGGAAGGTATCATGCCACGCTTATATGTCGGCTTGGCCCAAGGCCGTCGATTTTTATCCGCAACACCATCATGGCGCCCACGCCGTCGGGCCATGCCCATGGCCAGTTTGGCCGTGGCTGCTTTGGCTTTGGTTGGGTGTGCGAGTTCTTATAATAACCCATTAGGCTATGGGCCTTATCACACGGTGGATGGTGGTAGCACCATTGCTGGCACCCTGGTGGGGGCGGCGGCTGGTGGGTTGATCGGCTCTACCATTGGCAGTGGCGGCGGTAATCTTGCCGCAACAGCCGCAGGCACCCTCGTTGGTGCGGCCATTGGCGGGCAGATTGGCAGCCAAGCGAATTATTCTGGTTTTGAAGGTACGGGCTTTTCACGCGGACCCTCGCGTATTGGTGGTACGTTAGTCGGTGCCGCCGCGGGTGGTTTCCTGGGCTCAACCATCGGTAGTGGCTCCGGTCGGTTAGCCGCCACGGCGGCTGGCACGCTTATTGGGGCGGGGATTGGCGCGGCCGTTGCGGCGCCCAGTGAGCGTTACTATTACCAGTCTGGCAATATTCCCCACTACACCCATGGTGGTTATGTCTACCGGGGTGACCCCCATAACAATGCCTATTTGATTGGTCAGGGGCCGGTGGTGCCAAAGACCATTCAGAACAATGTGTTTTCAATCCCAGCCGTGCAATATCAATACCCGGCCTATCGGGAAGTGGTCTGGCAGCCGGTTTCTGATGTGACCGTCTATAAGCAAGGCACGGCCCCTCTGCGTCAGCATGGTTGTGCCCAGGTGCACAATCCCAATGGCCGGCTCATGCATTACTGCCCGGATCGATTTGGCGGTTGGAGCTTGCGCCCGTGATTTTGGCTGGTTGCACCCACGGATTTCGTGTCCTCCGCATCACAGCTGGTCAAGCGGATTGCTTTGGCCCGGGGTGTGATGCGAATGCATCGTCTTTTAGTTGCCTGAATTTCTTGTCTAATTCTTTGTTTGTGAAGCTTTTTTCAGTTTTGCTTACGTCACCCCAGATTGCCCGCACCGAACGGCTCTGGCACGGTCACCACGACGTTTTGATGACAACGCTGAACGCGCATGTCGTCACCCCGTTGATGAATGTGATGCGCCATCCCACCGCCGGTGCGCCAGAAGGAGTCTAGCCGGTATGTCCATTCAATGGCATGAGACCACCGAGCACACCCATGTTAATCCCCTCGACTTGGTGGAGGAGATTGTGGTCGCCAATGACTGGCGGTTCGAGCGGGCCGATAATGATGAATTAGCGGTCGAGGTTGCGGGCACCTGGTGTAATTACCGTCTGCTGTTTATTTGGCAGGATGATTTCAGCTCTCTGCAATTTTTCTGTCAGTACTGCATCGCCGTGCCTGAACAGATCCGCGACACGCTCTATCCCCTGTTGGGTAAGGTTAATGAGCGTCTTTGGTTGGGGCATTTCATTTTCCCCGCCGATGAAGTGTCACCGGTTTTCCGCCACACGCTTTTAATGCGCGGCACCAGCGGCGCGAGCTTAGAGCAAATTGAAGACTTGGTTGATTTCGGCCTGTCCGAAGCTGAGCGTTTCTACCCGGCGTTTCAATATGTCATCATGGGCGGCGGTGATGCCGACCAAGCCTTGCAAGCCGCCATTGTCGATATTCTTGGCGAAGCGTAAGCCAACACAGTATCGTCGGGACGTTCTGTAACAGCACGTCTGGTAGTAATGATACGGCGATGACATCCCCTCACGATAACCCGTCCGTTAGCTTGGCTGAAAATGCGGGCCAGAATACTGATCGACAAGCGATCCGCCTGCTGCAAATCGGTTGTGGCAATATGGGTGGCGCTTTACTTGACGCCGCCATGGCCACGGATCGGTTGGATCAGTCAGTCATTATCGATCCACGGGCGACGCGCCCGGATTTACCCGCCTATATCCGTTTGATGCCCGATTTAACCAAGCTGCCCACCCGGTTTCGGGCTGATGTGTTGTTACTCGCTGTAAAGCCGCAGATGATCGCCGAACTTGCGCCCCTGATCGCGGGCTATCGGCACCAGGCGGTTATTGTCTCGATCATGGCGGGCGTCACCATGGCACAATTGGCCGCGCTGTTCGGCGCCGATGCACCGATTATTCGCACCATGCCTAACACCCCAGCCGCCGTCCGATCGGGCCTATCCGCCTTGATGGCGAACGATCAGGTCACCCCAGAACAAAAGCGCCTCACCAGCCTGTTGTTTGATGCCGCCGGTGATACGGTATGGCTTACCGATGAGGGCCAGTTCGATGCTTTTACCGGCCTGGCCGGCAGTGGGCCGGCCTATTTATTCCATATGGTTGAAGCCTTGGAAGCGGCGGGGGTCGCCGCCGGGCTTGCGCCCGAGATCGCCGCTATCAGCGCGCGAAAAACAATCATCGGTGCCGCTGCCCTGTTGCATGACAGCGCGGAAAGCCCGGCCCGTTTGCGGGAGAATGTCACTAGCCCGAATGGCACCACGGCGGCTGGGTTGGCTGCGTTAATGGCTGATGATGATGGCTTGACCGCTTTGCTGGCCAAGACAGTAAAGGCCGCGGCTGATCGGTCCAAGGCTCTGGCACAGAGTGATTAAAGGGTGATTGAAGAGTGATTAAGGGCTGATTAATCTGGCCGCTGGTGCTGGCCAAGGGGGCATCGGCGTCCTACATGTGTGAGGCGATACATCCACTTTCGGCTCATCAACACAGCAGAAGTTAAGCAAATCATGGCGGCAGCATCCAACGGCAGTAAGAAGCCAAAGACCCCTGATCATCGACGGACCATCATTGATACAGCCCTGGCCCACGCGGCGGAGAATGATTGGTCGACCATCAGCTTGGATGAGATTGCCATGCTGTCGGATGTGCCTTTGATTGACTTGAAGCGGCATTTTGCCAGTCGCCATGAGATCCTGGTGGCCCTGGCGCGGCAGGTGGATGCCGATGTCTTGGCCACTGCCGGGGATGATTTGGTCGATGAAACCGTCCGTGATGCGCTGTTTGATTTGTTAATGCAGCGGTTTGATGCGTTAGAGCCCTACAAGCCTGGGTTGAAAAGGATACTGGCCGAGGCACGCAAGCGGCCTGACATCATGCTCCCAGTCTTGCCCCAATTGGCGCGGTCCATGACCGCTATGTTGGAAGCATCCGGACAACCAGCCCAGGAAATCCGTGAGAGCGCCCGGGTGGCAGGCCTATCGCTTATTTGGCTGTCGACCATGCGGGTGTGGATTGATGATGAGACCGCCGATCAATCCAAGACCATGGCGGCGCTTGATAAATCCTTGTCTCAGGCTGAAACGCTCGCCAATTCCGTCAATGATGGGCCCGGTGCGTTTATTCGCAGCATGATTGGCGTTTTGCGGCCGCAGGATCGCCAAGAGGCGTCGACGGCACCAAGCGATTGATATTGCATATTTTTGGTACATACGTATCTCTTCATATGTGTGCAAATATATGAAATTAATTAGTTATTCGT
>JBCCBF010000405.1:0-2129 GCA_039814445.1 Pseudomonadota bacterium | reverse complement strand
GCTGGCCCTTTCTTGGTGCGCGCCCGGCTCAGCGTGTCGTCGAGAAGACGATCCACGTGGTTGAACCGGTCGATCGTGTCTTTGACTGTGTGGGTCAGCTGATCGGCGCGCGACTTGGGCTTGGCTTCGTTTAATGCCAGCCACCACTTGCTCTTGGGTACGGGCCAGCGGCTCTTGATCGAACCGCGGCTCATTAAGGGCCAGGGCCAGCAGGTCAAAGGCTTCAGCCTGACGCGGGCTTAAGGTGGTCAAGCTACCATAGAAATTATCGTTATAGGCTTCAAAGCCCAGCCGTATGGAGCGTTCGCCCAAACGCCGGCGGAACGTATCTTCATCCAGCGTGCCCGCCCCCTTGGTCAGCATGGACGCCAACAGACTCGCTGTACCGGGCAGATCAGCGGGATCATAAGATGAGCCTGCGTTAAAGCTAAAGCGCACCGATAACACCGGCAGGGTTGGGTCTTGGACCAGCCAGGCCTCAAGCCCACCGGGGCTAATCACGCGCTGTACATCGGTCGCTTGGGCGGGTTTTGACAGGCCGGTGATGGCCATGATCATGGCCAACAACGCCAGACACTGGGTCAATCTGGTTGTGATCATTGGCTTACCGCCCCTTCTTGATCAGGCTGCTCGGGCAGCAATATGCCCTCCACCAGCCGGGTTTCATCGAACACATCCTGGGCGACGGCGTTGACCATCTCGGTGGTGACCGCCGCGATCCGCTGGGGCCATAACTCGATATCATCAATGCCGTAATCAAGCATCAGGGACGCACCGAACACCCGGGCGGGGCCGGACACGCTATCGCGTGCATAGATCGCCTGGGCCAGGATGCGTTCTTTAGCGATGCGCACCTGCTCGTCGGTCACACCGGTTTCCAGAAGCTCGGCGATCAAGGCATCAAACGCATCGCTTAGCTCGTCAATCGTGCGGCCATCTGCTGGGCGGCCAAAAAAGGTCATGGCATCGGCCGATCGACGGCCTGATCCTTGATAGAGGCTGACCTCATTGGCAACCCGTTGTTCGATCACCAACTCCCGGTACAACAGCGAGGTGGTATCAGCAGCGATAATGTTTTGCAGCACGGACAGGGCATAGGCCTCCGGCGCCACCCGCCAGGTATTTTTTGGGGTGGGGAAGCTGCGCAAATAAGCCGGGCGCTCCACCTGGGCGTCGCGCAAGGTCACGGTGGCTGATGAGGTCATCGGATGGGGTGATGGTCGCACCCGTTCAGGCAGCGTGTCGCTGGGTGCCAAGGCCCCGTAATATTTCTCAGCCAAGGGACGCAGTTCACTAGCCGTGATATCGCCCGAGACGATCAGGACGGCGTTATTCGGCGCATACCATTGCTGATAAAACGCTTCCACATCCGCTTGGGTCAAATGCTCGATGTCCTCAGCCCAACCAATGATAGGCACGGCATAGGGGCTGCCCGCAAACAACAACGCGCTGGTGGCTTCGGATAACCGGCGTACGGGGCTGGTGTCGATGACCTGGCGCCGTTCTTCGGCAATCACGCCGCGTTCGGCCAGCACCTCATCGGGATCAAGGGTCAGGCCGGTCATGCGATCAGCCTCATGGCGCATCATCAGCTCCAGATGCTCCCGAGCCACGGTCTGAAAATAGCCCGTATACTCATAGGAGGTGAAGGCATTCTCACGCCCACCAATACTGGCGATGATCCTGGAAAACTCACCAGATTCTAGGTTCTCAGTCCCCTTGAACATCAAATGTTCTAGGTAATGGGCCAGCCCTGATTTACCGCGTGGATCATCCGCCGAGCCAACCTTGTACCAGACCATATGGCTAACCACCGGGGCTCGGTCATTGGTGATCACCACCACCTCCATACCGTTATCGAGGATGAAGGTTTCAGGATCAAAAACGCTGTCCGGCACATGATCAAGCAGGCTGCCTGCTAAGTCTTCACGGTCAGCGGTTAAGCCCGGGTGTGGCCAGATTAACGCCAAGGCCATCAGGCTGACCATCACAGGATTAAACAAGCGTTTGTATCGCGGGCTGATCATGATTGTGCTCATTTTTGTAAGAGGCAGGCCAGTCTATCAAACTAGGCCCGGGCTATCAGGGTAGGCTTTTCAGGCTTGCCGCATAGAGACATGGTAGCGGTG
>JBCCBF010000027.1:0-15946 GCA_039814445.1 Pseudomonadota bacterium | reverse complement strand
GTGCTGAGTTGGATGCTTGCCCATGGGGCCGAGCCTATCGTCAAAGCCTATGGCGGCGATACCCGTGCGGGGTTGAACGCCGCCCGCGCCGGTGCCAAGGCGATCACCCGATGGACCAACAGCCTGCGACACAGCATGCGGCTGTCCCCCGGTCATATTAATTTCTATTCGAGCATTAAACGGGCGGCCATCACCAATTATCAGGGGCAGGGCAAAGTCAACAGTCTGTTAGTCAGCGCCGGGGTCTGCCCCATCACCCCGCTTGATGACCAGGGTGAAAGCCTATGGTTCGGTGGTCGGCGCTTTCACATGATCGAGCAACCGGTCCATGGTTGTGGCCGGATCATCCGGGGGCGTGACTTCAAGACCAGCTTCCCGGTGCCAGAACCCGAGATCAACCAGGTGACCGCCACCCTGGATGGCGGTTGCGGGTTTGACAATGGCATTTTAAATCTTGGCTTAATCACGCCTGACGGAGCCCTGGATGTGGTAGCCCAGTGGACCCTGCCCGCTGAACACACATCACCACAACCTATCGCCCTCAGGGCCTAATTGCTCAGCGCTCGGCATCATCGTCATCCAAGGCATGTTTGCGTGCCAAATTGCCAAACAGGGGTGAGTTGCGCACCATGGCGACAAACCGTTGGCGCAGGATCCGTGGGGGTGATGGGCGTACACGCATACGCTTGATCACAAAGATAATAAAACCGGCATGAAGAACCGCGGTGTACACAAAGAATGCCTGCGGTCCGAACACATCCATCATGCCCGCCGCGATCAACGGCCCGATGGCGGCCACCCCGCTATAGACCATTAAAAACCCGGCACTCAGGCGGACGAAATCTTCTGGGTCGGCGAAATCATAGGCATGGGCAACCGATAGGGGATAAAGCGGCAAGGCAAAGCCCCCAAAGAAGAAGGCGCCTATAATCGCCATCTCGGGCCCGGCAAAACTGAGCGCAAAGCTGGCAAGACAGGCACCAACCGTGGCCACAATCAAGCTCAACCGGCGATCAACACGATCAGAATACCATCCCAACGGGTATTGGAATAACGCCCCGGCCAGCACCGATGCTGCGATAAAAGTCGCAATACCAGCAGCCGTCAGGCCCACTTGCTCGGCGTAAATCGGCCCCACGGTCCGGAACGCACCGTTTACCGCGGCCACCACCGCCACCCCCGCAAAGGCGACCGGCGATACCGACCAAAGCCATGAGGCCGAGACGGTTACCCGCGCCGGTGGCTTTGGGCTGTGTAACTTGGATAAAGTCAGCGGGATCAATGACGCACTAAATAGCATCATGTTCACAATGAAGATGGCAGACCCCGTGGTGCCAAACAACGGCAACAGGAACTGAACCCCGGTCACGGAGCCCAGATCAGCAATCCGATAGACACTCATCAAGCGACCCCGGTGGCTTTTGTCAGCCGCCCCCATCATCCAACTCTCGATGGTCATGGCAATACCACCAAAGGCAAACCCACAAAGCAGCCGGGCGGCTAACCACACCGCAGGCGACTGGCTCAAGGCCATAAAAGCCAGCGATATGGCGGCGGCTGAGGCAAGACCGGCAAAAACCCGTATGTGACCGGCTGGCCGCAAAATAATCGGGGTGGCAAAGGCCGCGGCCAGTTGTCCTGTGTAATAGGCCGTCCCCATCAAACCAATAAGGGTCGCATCATAGCCCGCCGCACTGCCGCCCACAGCGGTGAGGGTGATCGCTAAACCATTGGCACCAATGGTTAAAGCAGCCGAGGCAATAATCAGTAAAAGGGCGGGTATTCCGGTCATTTACACAGTGTCTGTCCGGCGCGGACCACCTAGGCTTGCGCTTTGCGTTATCGATAACGGCGATCAACACAAACGCTGACCACATCAAATACTGTGGACCAGCGCGCAGATAATGTTAAGAACCCGTCATTGAATTTAGCCCTGATCATTGGGATGCCAGATATGCATATGCGCCTACCCTCACGAAAACGCCCGGTTCTGTTCAGCATCATGGCGATTAGCACCATAGTACTGAGCCTAAGCTTCACCACGCCGAGCCAGGCCGAGGACACGGTTTTAACCCTGCATCATTTCCTGAGCCCAAAATCAGCGACTCACACCAAATTTTTAGCCCCCTGGGCCACGCGAGTTCAGGAGCAGAGCGACGGCGCGATTGAGGTCAAGCTTTTCCCCTCCATGGCCTTGGGCGGTAAGCCCCCAGAGCTTTATCGCCAAGTACGCGACGGAGCGGCGGATATTGTTTGGACCCTCATTGGTTACACACCCGGTGTGTTCCCACGCTCAGAAGTGTTTGAGCTGCCCACCGTGCACCAAGGCAGCGCCGAGGTTACCAATCTGGCGATTCAGGAATTATTCGATGAGATCGCCGATGACTACCCAGATATCCACCCGATTTTGATCCATGTGCATGCGGGCAACGCCCTGCATATGGTAAGCCAAGACGTACGCTCACCAAAAGACCTCACCGGCGTTAAATTACGTACACCCTCACGTACAGGCGCTTGGATGATTGAAGCTTTTGGTGCTGAACCCGTTGGCATGCCGGTGCCGGAGCTGCCCCAGGCCCTGTCCCGCGGGGCTGTAGATGGCGCTCTCGTGCCGTTCGAGGTGATGCCGCCACTTAAACTGCATCAATTGACGAACCATTCGGTCGAGGGCCGTGACGGTCAGCGGTTTGGCACATCGGTCTTCTTGTTTGCTATGAACAAGGAACGCTATGAGGCTTTGCCCCCTGAACAGAAAGCGATCATCGACGCCAATTCCGGCATCGCCATCGCGGGCGATGTGGGGCGTATTTGGGACGGGAATGAAGAGGCCGGTAAGGCCGCCCAGATGACGTCCGGCGGTACCGTTAGCACGCTGAATGATCGGCAAATGCAAGCCTTTATCGCCCGGAGTGAAACGGTGACCGCGCGCTGGATCGAGGAAATGGCCAAGCGTGGCATTGACGGGGCAGGCTTGGTCGAACGGGCGCGTGAGGCAATTGCCCGCAACCAAACGATAAATTGATCCGTGAGAGACGGCCCGGCGTGACATCAGCGCTCACACCACCCGGATCCCCATCTGGCGACCCTTCTGCCCCGCCCCGCAACGGCCAGCCAACCCGGCAACCCAAGCCTCGCTCGGTGATGGATCGGATTGGCCAAGGGCTTGACCAGGGGCTCAACCAGGCGGCGTTGCTTGCTGCGTTGGTTGGTGGGTCTATTTTGCTGCTGATCATTGGGGTTACCGTGACCAATACCGGGCTGTTTATCGCGGACCGGTTTGCGGCCATCATCGGCCATCACGTGATGGGTTTAAGCGGCTATGAAGATTTTGTCGGGCTAGCCACGGGCAGTGCCGTGTTGTTGCTGATGCCATATTGCCAGGCCCAGCGCGGGCATCTGGCCGTCGATATTCTGGCCGCCCATTTGCCGAGTGCGCTCACCGTGTTTCTAAGCCTGACATGGCTTGTGATCATGATGCTCGCCGTCTTTAGTCTCGGGGTGGCCCTGGTGTTTGGCCTGCTGGAAGTGCGTGATGATCAGGCGGTGAGCCGGGTGCTTGGCTGGCCCCTATGGCCGTTTTTAGTGCCCGGTGTCGGCGGCTTATTCTTATGGGCTGCGATTTGCGTGAAACAGCTGGTCACAACCGCCCTGTCAGGCAACGCCCCATGATGACGGCCACGCTTATCGGCCTTGTAGGTTTGGCCTGCCTATTTGCCCTGTTGCTGTTACGCATGCCGGTGGCGCTTGCCATGCTGACCGTGGGTGTAGGGGGTAATTATGCCCTCAGCATCGCCGAACCCTATTTGCGGTTTGGGCCCTACCTGGCCCAATTTAAAAGCCTGCTTTGGGGGACGGTTTCCAGCTATGAATTATCCGTCGTCCCCTTGTTCATCCTTATGGGCTGTGTCGCCGGGCAAGCGGGGCTGAGCCGTGATTTATTTCGCGGCCTCAACGCCCTGGTCGGCCATGTGCGCGGTGGTGTGGCCATGGCCGCCATTGGGGCCTGTGCCGGGTTTGGCGCCGTTTCTGGCTCTTCCCTGGCCACGGCCTCAACCATGGGCCGCGTGGCCCTGCCTTCCCTGGCGGCCTTGCGATACGCCCCGCGCTTTGCCACCGGCACCCTAGCGGCGGGAGGCACTTTAGGCATTTTGATCCCACCATCAGTGGCTTTGGTGATCTATGCGATCATCGTTGAAGCATCAATCATTCAGATGTTCCAGGCAGCAGCGCTGCCGGGCTTGTTAGCCATAATCTTCTTTATCCTCACCATTGCGGTCATGGTGCGGCTGCGCCCCCAGGATGCACCCTTAACTGACCCCTTAGACCCCCTTGAGAAACGCCAGGCGATCATGCGTCTGCTGCCGGTTCTAGGGCTGTTCCTTGGGATCATTCTGGGGCTGGGCCTAGGGCTATTCACGCCCACCCCGGCGGCGGCCATTGGTGCTTTTGCCGTCATCCTTTATGGCTTTGCGTTGACAGTGATCACCGGTGACGGCCTCTCCTGGGCGGGCTTGAAAAAGGCGTTGCTCGACAGCGCTGTCACCAGCGGGATGATTTACTTCATTCTGTTTGGCGCCGAAGTGTTGAAGACCTTTTTTGCCCGGGCAGGCTTGCCGCAATTATTGGCTGATTGGGCCGCGATCAGCGGGTTTGAGCCCCTGGCCATCCTCTTACTGATGCTGGCCCTGTTAATACTGCTCGGCTGTTTCATGGACAGCTTATCGATGATTTTAGTGGTGGTGCCGTTCTTCTGGCCGGTTTTGGTGCTGTTAAATGGTGGCGACATGGTCAGTGCCCAGGACGCCGCCTTCGGCATGGATAGCGAGAGCTTAAAGCTGTGGTTTGGGATCCTGGCGCTCGTGGTGGTCGAATTGGGGCTGATCACACCACCGGTGGGCCTCAATGTGTTCATCATCGCCCAGCTAAGCCCAGAGACACCGATGGGTGATATCTTTCGTGGCGTGCTGCCCTTTTTCTTGGCCGAACTCGTGCGCATCGCGCTATTGGTAGGCCTGCCTTTTCTAGCCCTTGGCCTGCCTGGCCTCTTACGGTGATGTACCATGTTGTTTTACACCGATTTGAACCAACAAGACTTTCCCTTGACCGCGGACATGGTGGCTATCCTGCCCCTAGGCGCGATCGAAAGCCATGGTCCCCACTTGCCCTTGGGTACCGATGTGATGATAGCCGAAGCCATTGTTGATCAAGCGGCCGTCACCCTGGAGCGCGCGGATCAGGACCAGCGGGTGGTGATGATGCCCACTTTGTGGTTGGGCGCATCCGATGAACACAGCCATAACCTGGGCACCCTGACCCAAGAGGCGGAATTACTAGCGGCACAAATCACCGCTATCGGCGCGTCCCTCGCCGCCAACGGTATTAACCGCCTGATCCTACTCAACGCCCATGGCGGCAATAAAGCAGCGGCTGAAATCGCCAGCCTGCGGTTGCGCAGCCAGCATGAGATGTTGGTCGCCTATCCTCATTGGGCGCAATTTGGCTTGCCCGCCGATTTGCCCGAGGCACTCAAGGCCAAGGGTGATGTGCATGGTGGCTGGCAGGAAACCTCAATCCTGATGGCGATCCGCCCCGACCTGGTCGCGGAAAATAAACGGACTGATTTTGCCGCGAACACCCCATCACCACGGCTGTTTCCTAAAGGGCCGATCGGATGGGGATGGATGACCGATGACATCAACCCAGCGGGCGCGATTGGGCGGGCTGACCTCGCAACCCCCATACTGGGCGCGGCCCTGTTGGATCATCTAGGGCCGGCCTTGGCTGACCTGATCACCGATGTGGTCGCCGCCCCGTGGCCACCGGAACCCGTGGCATAAATAATGAGCAAGGAACCACCCAAAGGCCTAAGCGACCAATGGCAAGACTGGCTGGCCAAACCCGATAGCGCGGCTGAGAGCTACCCAGCGCTGGCGATCTATCACCCCCTGATGATCGCCCGGCAAACCGATCAACCGTTTATCATCGGCCAGCTAGGCCAATCCCTTGACGGACGTATTGCCACTGAAACCGGTCACTCCCATTACATCAACGGCCCGGACGCCTTGAAACATCTGCACCGTCTGCGGGCGTTGGTCGATGCCGTGGTGGTGGGTGCGGGCACCATCATGGCCGATGATCCGGAACTGACCGTCAGGCGGGTGCCCGGTCCCAGCCCGGCCCGGGTGGTGATTGACCCAAAGGCACGCACACCGGTGGACGCCCGGTGGCGTCACCAGGATGACCAGCGCCGGTTTCTGATGCATAGCACCGACACGAAACCACCCCAGGGGCACGAGGGCTGTGACCATATCGCCATCACCCCCAATGCCCAGGGACACTTGCCCATCACGGCGATGATCGCCGCTTTGGCCCAGCGGGGCATCAAGCGATTGTTAATCGAAGGCGGGTCATTCACCGTGTCGCAGTGGCTTGTTAGTCAAGCTTTGAACCGGCTGCATTTCATGGTCGGCACGCAAATCATTGGCAGTGGCCCTACGGGCCTAAATCTACTGCCCGCTATTGCCACGATGGATCAAACATTGCGGCCCAGCAAAACCCGTTACTACCCGCAAGCCGATGGTGATCTATTGATTGATTGCACCTTGTGATCGTCAGGCTGATGCGGGCTGGGGCACGGCCCACAGATCAGTATGGCCAACCAAGAGCTGATCGCGTGGGTCGGCATGGGCCTTTTGCCAGCGTTCAATCACATCATCACGCACGCCCATTTGGTCCGCCGCCACCGCCCAGCCATCCATGATGTCTTTACGCATGGCGCGAAAGCCTTCACCCAAATGCCAGGTACTATCCCCCACCAAGACCTCATAGCCCGCTGCCTCAAGGGCTTCACGCAGGATAGCGGCCGCCTGGGGGCCAGCCGCCGGGCCAAAACCTTTATCGGTTTGTTGGTGGTTGTTAAAGGCCTCAGCCATCACACCATCCTCGGGCGCAAACCGGCTAAACCGCAGGCGACCATCATAGGTCAACAGGGCCAATAGCGGTCGACCCTCCAGACCCGACACAAAACGGTAGATCCAATCAGGGGCGGTTAAATCAAACAACGCCGACGCCGTGACCAGCTCGGTGGTTTCAGGCCATGGTGCAAAATTATCGGATAAATCAGCCTGGTGCATCTGCACCGATACCCGTGGATGGGCCTCTAACACGGGGGCAAGGCGGGTTTCCGCCGCCGCCAAATTGGTGTCGTCATAATCGACCAACACCCAATCTTGATGGCGGGGCAGATGCTCACGCACCGCGCGCAGGGTGGCGCCAGTACCAGCCCCCAAATCACATATCTGTAGCGCGTCGCGGCCCAGAAAATGCCTCGCCACCGCGCCCAAGACCCGGGGGCTGTGGGCCAAGCGGTCGGCGGGTTCTCGGCGGTCTAACCATTCGGGGCTAAAACTAACCATCTCGCTGCTCCATCACCCGGTTAAGACACCCGGCCACGATCCCGGCCGTATCGGACCATTGGGGATAAGAGCGCCCTTGGTCTTTGGCTTTCATCACCATGGTTTCAAAATAGGCGGAATCATCAAGCAATCGAGCCAAAGCCGCTTGCAACCCTCGCTGATCACCATCAGCCAGCAGAATCCCCCCCCCACCGACCGTATCCGGCACCGCGCCCACATCAAAGCCAACAACCGGTAACCCATGGCGCAAGGCTTCGGCAAACGCCATGCCATAGCCTTCGTAATGGGAGGCCAGCACAAAAAACGAGGCCTTGGCGTACCAATCAGCCAAGACATCAGGGCTCACAGAACCCGTTGCATGAACACGGTCTTCAAGCCCCAAAGTCACCATCAACTGGTCAATCTCTGCGGCATAAACCGGGTCATGCTCACGACCACCGCAAATCACCGCTTGCCAGGCACGGTCCTGCAGACCCGCCAAAGATCGTAGCAACAGATCAACCCCTTTGCGGCGGGTGATAGTGCCGACGCTCAAGATCAGCGGGGGCGATGCTTTCTCGACCGGTACCTCGGCGGCCAAGGGAACACCCGGGGTCGCCACAGTGATCTTATCATCTGGCACAGTGAATTGGTCGATCAGCACCCGCTTGGTATGGGGGCTGGTAACCAGAATGGCATCAGCCAGGGCCAATGCTGCCTTTTCACTATGCCGCAAGCGCTCAGCCTCAACGGCTTCCACCCCGGTTTCTAAGGCAAGCGGGTGATGGACCAGGGCGATAATCGGGTTCGCCAACGCCTGCAGCCTGTCAGCCGGCAAAACGCCATAGGCCAAACCATCGATGATCAAGGGTTGATCACCTTGTATCTGCGCCAAACCGGCCATGGCGGCATCCAGCGTCTGGCTGGTCGGCGCAGGAAAACCCGGCCCCAGGCTGATGGTGCTTGGTTGCCAACCATGGGCTGGTAGATGGGCGATCACCGCCCGGTCATAGGCATAACCGCCCGTCACCGTGTTCAGATCACCCGGCACCGCCATAACCAGATCGCGTGCTGGCGATTGTCCAGGTGATGACCCAGATGATTGCCCAGGTAATCCTGTGGCAGATGCCCCGGTGGCGGTGGGTGCACTCACGGGTGTTATGCCACGGGTGCTTCGTACCAGCCGCGTGCCACATGGCTTTCATTCAACAACACACGAATTTTCTCAATACCTGAGGCTGATGGGCCCAAACGCCCGTCTTTGATCGCCAAAACCAGCTTATCAAAAATCCATTTAGCGAGTTTTTCGGTGGTGGAGCGACGATCCGTGAAATCAGGATGCTCATCCAAATTTTTGTAATTCAGCTCGCTCAAAATCTTTTTTAGCTCATCGCTGGCGAGACCAATATCCACAACAATGTCATTCTCATCGAGGGATGGCCGATAAAACGCCGCATCGACCACGAACGTGGCACCGTGAGTTTTCTGGGCTGGGCCAAAAGCCTCGCCGGCCAGGCTATGGGCGATCATGATGTGATCACGAACTTCAAGCGCGTACATAAAATTTCCTTCAGTGAGGGTGTTAACAAGGGGTAGTTAATGGGAATGTGAATGATGGATGTCGGCGTCATAGCAAATGCTCAGATGCGCGCTAAACTTAAATAATTATCGGTCAGGGTAGCGAAGCACGGTCATAAAGCCAGGGGCACCGTCGGCGAAGACCGAGGGCATCGTGTCAGGCGCATCGTCAAAAGCAATCTCGCCGGTGATCAACGCATCAAAACGATCATCACACAACAACTCCATGGCGGTGGCCAAGCGGCGCGCGTAATCCCATTCACCACGATGGCTAGGCGCAATATGCCCCACCTGTGATGAAATGAGTTGCAAACGCTGACTGTGAAAAGCGCCGCCCAAGGGCACCGACACAGGCCGATCACCGTACCAGCTGGCTTCAATCACCCGGGCTTCAAAGGCCGCCGCGTTTAACCCCGTGGTCAAACCATCGGGGTGGGCACTGGTGTGGATGACCACTGTTTGTTCGGTTGGCGCGTGCTGAGGATCGCAGAATTGCGCCCCCAGGCTCTGGGCCACAGGTTCACGGTTGGCTGCCACGTCACAAAGCGTGACCGTGGCGTCCGGGATTTGTGCTGCCAAGGCCGTGACAAGCAAGCCAAGGACACCGCCCCCGACGATCAAAATGCGATCACCGGGCTTGGCCTGGCTATCCCACAGAATATTTAGCGCGGTTTCCATATTGGCGATTAAACAAGCCCGGCGCGGCGGTAAGCCATCGGGCAACCAATTCATCGCTGTCTCTAGGACTTGAAAATGCTCTTGATGGGGATGCAGGGCAAAACCGATACGCCCCACCATATCATCGGGGCCATGGATACACCGCGCCACCATGCAGTAGCCATATTTCACCGCCCCCGTAAACGCGCCTTCTTGATGGGGACATGCCATGCGTTGGTGTTCGCTGACCGGCACGAGACCTTTGAAAACCAAGCGTTCGGTGCCGCGGCTGATGCCTGAATACAGGGCTTGCATGGTTAAAACCGGGGGATCGAGCCGGAAATTTTCACTGTCTTTGACGTCATTCGGCCCCATCCCGGCCATCATCACGCCATCATCGATTGAGATTGTGCCGTCACCGTGATACCAGACCGCCCGCGTCATTAATGTTGACGGGTCGGCAGAGGCTATGTCGGTTGGCTTATGGGAATCCATATCGTCTAACGCCTTGATCACTTTTGCTTTAATTTCGTGTGAGGCACTTGCTGCACTGCGAAAAGCAACACACTATGTTAGCGGGTGGGGATGGATACCATAATCGGTATCAGCCTGTCTCCATGCTGTTCGATAACGCGATTGGAAAACCGTGGAACTTACTGGTGTTAATGCGCGCGTGACCGCAGAAAACGGTCCCGAGCCCCTCAAGCTGACGCGAATAGCGTCAGGCCAACAACAATCACCGAATTACCGGCGACGCCGCAGCCTGTTTGTGACCGTCAACTTGCTCACGGTCATGAGCTTGCTTTTGGTGATGGTGGAACTGTTGCGCTATGGCGGCTGGCATTGGACTGATACGCTGTTGCTGATCAGTTATGGCATCACCCTGCCTTGGCTATCCATCGGGTTTTGGAATGCGGTTATTGGCTTTACCCTTGCTGCGTTTTCCCGCGATCCCATTGCCCAGGTCGCACCTTGTCTCCAGATCGATGAAAACCGCCCGGTCACCAGTCATACCGCCATTGTTATGACCGTACGAAATGAGGACCCGTCGCGCTGGCTCACCCGGCTTCGCGCGGTGCAAGAGAGCATCGCCCATTTGCCGCATCCTCACCTGTATGATTTTCACGTCCTTTCCGATACCGATCAGCCGGCGATTGCCGCGCAAGAAGCCCGCCTGGTTGAGGAATGGCGGCGGCAACTGCCTGATGGCGTGCAATTGTTCTATCGACACCGTGAGACCAATACCGGCTATAAGGCCGGTAATGTGATGGAATTCTGTGCCCGCTGCCGGGAGGATTATGAGTATTTCATCCCGCTGGATGCGGACAGCTTGATGTCCGGAGCAGCAATCCAACGCTTAGTGCAGCGGATGGAAGCCAACCCTCAGATTGGCATTCTACAAAGCCTGGCTGTGGGCATGCCTTCCGATAGCGGGTTTGCCCGCGTGTTCCAATTCGGCATGCGCCATGGCATGCGTTCGTTTACCTTGGGCTCTGCCTGGTGGCAGGGCGATTGCGGACCGTTCTGGGGGCACAATGCCGTGGTGCGCATGAAACCATTTGCGGATCATTGCCACCTGCCCCATCTGGGCGGTGCGCCACCGCTTGGCGGGCACATCTTAAGCCATGATCAAGTGGAAGCCGTACTGATGCGCCGTGCCGGTTATGAGGTTCGGGTCTGGCCCATGGCCGATGAGAGCTTTGAAGAAAACCCGCCCAGCCTGCCGGATTTCGTCAAACGCCAGCTGCGGTGGTGCCAGGGCAATATGCAGTATTTCCCATTGCTCTCCATGCCCGGTCTGAAGACCGTCAGCCGCGTACAATTAGCCTTGGCCATTTTGATGTTTACCGGCGCGCCGGCCTGGATGTTCTTCATATTAACCGGGGCCGTACAAACAATGCTGGGTCACTTCGACTTGTTAGGGCCCGCCCATATGATGGCCGGGGCGTTCCCCACCCATCTGGGCGTGGGCTTGTTTGTGACCGTGCTCACTTTAAGCCTTGCCCCCAAGCTGATGGGCGTGGCGAGTATTTTGTGCTCGGCCGAACAACGCCAACGTTATGGTGGCGGTCTGATCATTACGATCAATGCGTTAATCGAGTTTGTGGTCTCCGCCTTAACCGCACCCGTGGTCGCGTTTTGTGAAGCATTGTTCATGGCCGGGCTGCCTTTCGGTCGGCAAATCAAATGGGATGTGCAACGACGCGATGGCCGGGCCGTTAGCTGGCTTGAAGCCACAAGGGCTTACCTGCCGCAAACCTTGTTTGGGGCCGCACTCGCCGTGGTCTTCATGGCGTTCAACCCGAGCATACTACCCTGGGCAGCGCCATTGTTGCTGGGCTTTACCCTGGCGATCCCCTTAACGGTGATGACGGCATCCAGCTGGTTTGGACAATTCTGTGTGCGCACGGGTTTGTTTGCGATCCCTGAAGACCGGGATATGCCCGCCATTTTGCGGCACATTCAATGCCGCGGCCACTCCACGCCAGCGATCGCCCCGCCCACCCTGTCTGTCACAAAATCAGCCGCGTAAGAGGCACTTCTGCCCCAAGCTTAAAGCCTTTTGGTGCCTTACGAACATTTTAAGGACACCTTAAGCCAGCCCCACCCCGCGCGGTAGCATCGTCTGGGCCTGGGGAGTGAGACACAGTCGGCTGATGCGACAAGACTGGGTTTGAGCCAATCCCCTGGGCTGTGCTACACCTGTGATCAAGAGATAATCCATGGTTTAGGAGCTTTGTTAGCGCCCATGTCTGCTGTGCCTGAAAATATTACTGCGATCCCCACCCCGGTTAAAGAAACCCGCCCAACCTTCGATTGGCAGGATCCCCTGCTGCTTGATGGTCAATTAACCGAGGAAGAGCGCCTGGTACGTGACACAGCCCATAGCTACTGCCAGGACAAGCTGATGACACGCATCCTGGAGGCAAACCGGCATGAAGTCTTTCACCGGGAGATCATGACCGAAATGGGCGCGCTTGGCTTGCTAGGCTGTACCTTGCCTGAGGAATATGGCGGCGCTGGCCTGAATTATGTCAGCTATGGCCTTGTGGCCCGTGAAGTAGAGCGCGTGGACAGCGGCTACCGGTCCGCCATGTCAGTCCAATCCTCCTTGGTGATGTTCCCCATTCACGCTTATGGCACTGAGGCGATTAAGCGCCGGTTGCTGCCTGGTCTTGCGAGCGGTGAGCTAGTGGGTTGCTTTGGGCTGACGGAACCTGATGCCGGCTCGGATCCAGCGGCCATGACCACCCGCGCCCGCAAGGTGGATGGCGGCTATGTCCTCAAAGGCGCCAAGATGTGGATTACCAACTCTCCCATCGCTGATGTGTTCGTTGTCTGGGCTAAGGATGATGACGGCAAAATCCGCGGCTTTGTTTTAGAAAAAGGCATGAAGGGCCTGAGCGCCCCGAAAATTGACGGTAAATTCTCGTTACGAGCGTCGATCACCGGTGAGATCGTGATGGATGATGTGGAGGTGCCCGAGGAAAACGCCTTTCCCGAGGTGCGAGGCCTTAAAGGGCCGTTTTCGTGTTTGAACAACGCCCGTTATGGCATTGCCTGGGGCGCCATGGGGGCGGCTGAATTCTGCTGGCATGCCGCACGGCAATACGCGATGGAGCGGATGATGTTTGGCAAGCCACTGGCGCAAACCCAGCTGATCCAAAAGAAACTCGCTGATATGCAAACCGAGATTACCTTGGGCCTGCAAGGGGCACTCCAGCTGGGGCGCATGAAAGATGCCGGCACCGGCGCGCCGGAAGCGATCAGCCTGATGAAACGCAACAATTGCGGCAAGGCCCTCGATATCGCGCGTCAATCCCGGGATGTCCATGGGGGCAATGGTATCGCTGATGAATACCATGTGATCCGCCACGTGATGAATCTGGAAGCCGTGAATACCTATGAAGGTACCCACGATATCCATGCGCTGATCCTGGGCCGGGCGCAAACCGGGTTACAGGCGTTTAGTTAAACCCGTAACCCGCCCTAGCATCAGCGCCGGCCCGCTTAACCGCTCTCATCGGTTCATGATTGATGGATCAACTGCTGGGCTGGTTGTTGGTCCAGCACATCCCGGATGGCGTTGGCCAATTTGTCGGGCGGGCATGGTTTCTCCAGCATCGGCGCCACCACCTCGGCCATATCACTCTCGGTATACCCAGTATAACCAGACATATAGAGGATCGGCAGGTCCGGCAGGCTTTGGCGCACTTGGCGGGCAAGCTCGAAACCATCCAGGCCGCCCGGCATGATCACATCGGTCAGCATCACATCAAACCGCTCCCCCCGATCGATCATTTGCAGCACATCGCTCGAAGATGTGGCTTTTTTGATCTTATAGCCCAGGGACTGAACCAACACTTCGAGCATCATCAACAGGTTTGATTCATCCTCGACCACCAAGATCGTCTCGCCCGTGCCCTGGGGTCGCGCCATGCGCGCTACCGGCCCCTCCCGGGTGCCGTATTCAGTGCCACGCGGCAGCAGAATGCGAATGGCCGTACCTTGATCGGCCTCGGAATAAATCCGCAGCTCACCATTTGATTGCTGCACAAAACCATAGACCATGGACAGCCCCAAACCAGTGCCTGAATTGGTCTTTTTCGTGGTGAAGAAGGGATCAATCGCCCGCTGCTTTACCTGAGCGGTCATGCCGGGACCATTATCCGTGACCGCGAATTCCACATACCGATAGGCGCTATCCTCACGCGGGGCCGTTGTCGCGCCTTGTTCCGCATACAAGCTTTTGGCGATATAGGTGTTGGGGTGCTCCCGTTGCAGGGTGATGTCCTCATCAATCTCATTCACCCCGCGGGCCAAGACCGTGATGTGGTTCCCATGCCCGGCCCGTAAGATCGCATCACGGGCATTAAGCAACAGATTAAGCAAAGCATTTTCAAGCTGGGGCAGATCACAATAAACCCAGAGATTGAGGTCCGCGACGATAAAATCCAGCCGGATATTGGCTTCAATAACCGGGGCCGCCAGCTTTTGAAATTCTGACATGATCTCACTGATTCGGCCCGATTTAGCCAAGCCTGGCTGCTGCTTGGCAAACGCCAAAAGGCGTTTGGTGAGATGCGAGCCACGCTCCACCGACTTCATGGCGGTTTCTAAATACAGATTGCGTTTACTGCCGCCGGGCTCGTTGCTAGCCAGCTGTAAGGCGTATTGGACCGTCGCTAACAAATTATTGAAATCATGGGCAATACCACCGGTTAATTGCCCCAACGCATCCAAGCGGCTGGTTCGTTCCACCTGCTGGCGGTTCATTTCCTGTTCGGACACATCATCAAGCACCAGCACGCAACAAATGTTGCTATCCTCAGCGCTGACGGGCGAGCTTGATACCCGCACATAGCGATGATCGCGGCCGCGCGTGCGGGTCATGACGGACACCTCGCCTTTGACAACCGCCCCCTTTAGTGACCGGGAAATCGGGTGTTTTTTCTCCCCCAACAATTCATAGGTCTCATTATCGATAAAATTGATGTCATCGGGCCAAGGAAACGGCGTTGGTTCATTCACACCGCCCAGGAAATGACGCCCTGCCTTGTTAATCGACAGCACCTGATGGTCAAAGCCCAAGGCGATAATAGCCCCCTGGGTGGTGTTCATGATCTGGCTCAACAATTCCGTTGAGCGCTTGGCCTCCAGCTCTTTTGCTTTGAGCGCTGTGAGGTCCGTATGGGCCCCTAACATACGAATGGCACGACCCGCTTTGTTGCGTACGGCAATGCCACGACAACGGACCCAGGCGGTGCTGCCATCAGCACACAAGTAACGGACAATTTGGTCATAATGATGCGCCGGATCATCCATGTGGGCTGCGAGGTTCTCCTTGGCGATCTGTAAGTCATCGGGGTCAATCAACTCCTGCCATTCTGAAGCCAAATGCTTTTTTGTGGCGGGGTCGTAACCAAACGCCTCCCAGAACTCAGGGCTGATATATTCGTGTTCGGGGTTATCCAAATCCCAGTACCACACCCCATCCAAGGATGACTGGCGTAAAAAGGTCCAGATGGAGGGGTCATTGCGGATGAGGGCTTCGAGTTCGATTTTAAGATAATGTTCATCAACTGTTAGGCTAGGCGCTACATCAACCATGAGAAAAACACTCAGCTGTTAAAAAATCCAATTCAAAAATTACAACCATAGGCTGCAAAACACTGGGTATTGTTACCGACATCAATGGTTGCTTCTCAAGCGGGCTGAGTGCGTTCTAAGCAATATAAGAAACAATATAAACCATTGTATTGTATGAAATATTTGATGGCTTTAACGATTTAGAAAACGATATCAGCCGACAGATT
>JBCCBF010000308.1:0-3416 GCA_039814445.1 Pseudomonadota bacterium | reverse complement strand
GGGGAGAGGTAAAGGCACCGAACTATCATCGCGCGCCTCCACCCCCTTGTGGGGTTTGGATCGTGGTGCGGGTGAAGCCACTTGCACTAAGCCAACCCGTTCTTGATGACTTCCATATTCATCCAGTGCTCATCGCTTTGGACATGATCCTCACGCACATATTTAGCGAGGCTTACCGACATCTCGGCTTCTTGGAAGGCACTGGCAAGACGCACCACAAAGCCTTCTTGTTTCTCGAAATTCAAATCCGCGATGACCTGGTTGATAACAGCATCGCTATAAGGCCCGCGATAAAGTTGGTGAACGCTGTTGATACCGAGCGCGTCGAATTTCTCCACGGTATCGTCCCAAGACTGAAAAACGCCGTTCACAACCCAGCCAAAGCCCAAAAAGTAAGAGGGCAGCGCATCATAAGCGATGGAGTGCCTAGCAAATAAGTACTCACCCACAATTCGCTCATCGGTCGCCAGCATGGGTGAAATGCCCGCCGCATAGGCCTTCATCCAATCCCGTGACGGATGGTAGCGAGCATCCAAACTACGCGGATGGCAACCACCAGCAAAAATCGTCGTGTTTTCACCATCCATTTTCTCGGTGATGACAATGTCCTGAGATGCTTCCAGACGCGACAAATCTCTTATGATCTTGTCATCACTTGATACACCCGGTGACATCGGCAGATGGTAGGTTCGACCGTATTTTTGACTTCCCATCAGATCTGTCCATGCTCTGAAAATATCACGCTGACGACTAATATCTGCCATAGCTAGCGTCAAACAGCGAGCATAAGCCCCTTCACCGTAGCCCTCTCCCACCAGCGGAGAGGGAACTGTCACGGACAGATCGTTTTCGCGTAAGCGCTTGGTGGTGGCCAATGAAGCGCTAAACCATTGTTAATGCCGAATTGATAACCACTCAGCCAAAGCCAAAGGCAAAAAAGCTTATCGCTGGGGGTTAGGCGTGGCTTTTGGTGCTGCTGGCTTCATGGCGGCGGCGTAGGGAGCGGTGGGGATGGTGTAGTGGCGGCGGCCGCTTTGGGGATCGCCGGTCACTTCTTTCGCCCGGCCGTCGATGACCATGGCATCAAACCGGCGGTATGAGGCAGGGTTATCGTTGCTGACCGTCACATGGACGTTGTCGATGCCAAGCTCATGGGCCTTGGCCATGCTGAGGCCGAGCATCGCCTTGCCATGGCCCAGGCCGCGGGCCGATGGCCGGACCAGGCTATGGGTATGGCCGCCCCATTGGGTGATTGGCATTGGGGTGTCCGGCGTGCGGATCCAGGCCTCTCCCACCACTTGCTTTTGGCTTTGGTTGACCATGACCGAGGTGTGGGTGCGCAAGCGCCCGGGTTGCGGTTCTGCGAGCGCGTCTTGAGCGGCCACATAGCCTTCGAAATCATCAGAGGCGCGGGTGGGGGTCCAGGCATCCTGGCCCTGGAACCGTTCGGCCATGTCACCGCCGCGGGTGACCGTACCGTCGGCGGCCTTCTTCACATCCTTGGTGTAAAAGTCGTGGAGCATGCCCACATAGCTATGGCGCAGCTTGGCATCCGAGGCGACCTCGCCGAGAGAGATCAGAGCCACGTCGTCATCCCCGGTGCCAAATCGTTGGCGTCGCCATTCCTTTAAATCTACCATGCAGCCCCCCAGCTGTTCCGGCATATGGTTAAAAGGTAAACCGAACCCGCTCGATCAGCAATCCCTGATCTATACTCAATACACTTTTAGCCCTTAGCCCTGCCCCTATCATCCCCTTGATCACCATGGCCTCACGCCTCACCCTCACCACCCCGCTCATCATTGGCCACCGCGGCGCTGCACTCCACGCCCCGGAGAACACCCTCGCAGGCATCCGGGAGGCGGCACGCCAAGGCGCGACCATGGTGGAGTTTGATGCAACAATCACGGGCGATACGCCGCCCGCCGTGATCCTGTTCCATGATCCCACGTTAGAACGCACCACCAATGGCCACGGTATCCTGGATCAAACACCGCTCAGTACGCTGCGGCAGCTGGATGCGGGCCAGGGTGAGCAGATCCCAACCTTGGCCGAAGCCATCGCCCTGGTCCAAGAACTGGGGCTCTTGGCGAATGTCGAGATCAAAGTGGCACCAGGCCGTGATCGCGAAACCGCCGAGGCCGTCATGGCGACACTGGCCAACCACTGGCCCAAGGCAGGCGTACCGCCCCTGATTTCCAGTTTCAGCGTTGAGGCCTTGGAAATCGCCAAAGCCCAGCAACCCGACTGGCCCCGAGGTTATCTATTCCACACCCCACCAGACGACTGGGCCAAGACCACCGCGCGACTGGACCCTGCCACCATCCATTTCAACGCAGCACGGACGACAGAGGCATCAATCGAAGCCCTGAAAACGAGCCAAAAACCTCTTATTTCTTTTACCGTTAACGACCCGAAACAAGCCTTAAGGCTATTCGATCAAGGCATCACTGGCGTCTTTACCGATACGCCCCAGACGATCATCGCCACGTTGGATGGCCGGGGACTTACACCCTAAAGCCCACGCATTTATCACAAAAACCTGACGGTGATCAGCCAACGCCCACGCCAAACAACCAAACAGCCTGTGGCTGTTAGGGGACGGGGCGTTTGAAGAGGGGGAGGTCGGTGCTTTGGAGGGCGGATTTTTGGGCTTGGCGCCAGTAGCGGGAGAACCGCTTTAGATCCGGCTCTTTTTCCAGATCGACAAAGACAGTGTTTTCCACCACCTCCACCGAGATTTGTTGGCGCAGATCGATCGTGATTTCTTTGAGTTTTGGGCAGGGGGTTTCCATCATGGCGATTGTATCGGCCCCGTAATGGTCGGCCATGGCCAGGAGACAGGAGGCTGTATCGCCGCGATAGGTGGTCACGTCCAGGTCGCCCAGGCATTCGGTGATAAAGCCCAGGCGCTTAATGCCATAGCCGCGGTAATCGATCAGTTGGTCATCGAAGACATAAATGGCGGGGGCGTCGGCATAATGGCGGAAGATCGGTTGATCGGGGCCGAGGGCGTCGTCATGGACCCAGAGTAAAGGCTGATTGCTCATGGCGCTTATTCTCCCTGGCCGTAAGGGAACAGGCGGTCGGCCAGCACGTCATAGCTATGGCCGAACTCGCGGACGCTTTTGTCGTTGTTGCCCCGGTGCTTGGCGAAGACGCCGTTTGTGTATTTGTCGACATTATCGAGGTTGAAGATATAGGGCTTGTGGCTGAAGGTGCTGGCGACCCATTGCCAGGACAAATTGTTCGAGGCGGGATCGCCGTCGAGCAAATGGGTGAGGAACCATTCGGCCCCGGCCTGCCACTTCACCCGGCGGAAATGCACCACATAGGCGGCCATATACATGCGCACATGGTTGTGGAGATAGCCGGTCTCGACCAGTTCTTCCGCCCAGGCGTCGATGAAATTGATG
>JBCCBF010000411.1:0-2030 GCA_039814445.1 Pseudomonadota bacterium | reverse complement strand
CTATGCCATTGGTGACGTGATCACCGGCCCGATGTTAGCCCATAAGGCTGAAGAAGAAGGGGTGGCCGTGGCGGAAATTCTAGGCGGCGAAAGCGGCCATGTGAATTATGGGGTGATTCCCGGTGTGGTCTATACCTGGCCTGAATGTGCCCAAGTGGGCAAGACCGAAGAGCAGCTTAAGGATGAAGGCGTAGACTATAAGAAGGGTAAATTCCCCTTCTCGGCCAATGGCCGCGCCCGGGCCATGGGCGATACCGATGGTTTCGTCAAAATCCTTGCCGATAAGAAGACAGACCGGGTACTCGGCGCGCATATTATTGGCCCAGAGGCCGGCACGCTCATCGCTGAGATCGCCACCGCGATGGAATTCGGCGCGTCATCGGAAGATGTCTTCCGCACCTGCCACGCCCATCCAACCCTTTCAGAAGTGGTGAAAGAAGCGGCCTTGGCCGTTCATGGGCGCCCCATCCACATTTAAGCACGCTTCGGCATGACAGTGCCGAGCATGAAAAGGCCTGATCTCGTGGACGGCACCATGGGATCAGGCGGCAAGATTGTGAGGTCACGCTGGCTTAATCTGAGCCTCATGCCTGGCGCCTGCGCTATATCGTCAGCTATCTTTACGACTCTTGCCGGATCGGGGGTGTGCCTGGTTATACACGGCCTGTAAGCGCTGCATATCGGCGTCAAGATAACGCTGGGTGGAGGCAAGGCTGGCATGGCCTAACAGGTCCTGGATAACCCGCAGATCCACATCTTCTGCCAGCAAATGGCTCGCAAAGCTGTGGCGCAACGCATGGGGGGTAACGCTATCGGGCAGCTGTAGGCCAGCCCGTATCTGACGCACCATGCCGCGCGCGGTATCAGCGTTAAGCCGCCCACCTTTTGCACCAAAAAATAACGGTCCCTGACCCCCGTCATCATAGGGGCAAGCATCGATATACCGCGCCAAGGCCACCATAATCGCCGGTAATAAAGGTATCTGGCGTTGCTTACCACCCTTGCCATCGACCAACAGGCTAGCGTTATCCGCCACAGCCGGCATGCGATCACGGTTCAGGGCCACAGCCTCGCCAATGCGCAAACCGCCACCATACAGCAATGTCAGCAAGGCACGGTCACGCAAGCCAAGCCATGGGGTGCTGGCCAGCTCTTCCGCCATTGTTAGCATCGCATGGGCATCGATTTCAGCCACCGGCCGTGGCAGCGGTGCTTTGCGTTTCGGCGCCTGTAATTGGCCGATCGCCGGATTAAAACCCCGGCCAGTGCTGTCGAGCCAGCCAAACAGACTGCGCAAGGCCGACAAGTTACGCGCCCGGGTCGCCGCGGTCGCCCCATCCTGGGCTCGATGGGCCAGCCAGGACCGAAAGGCGCGTAAATCGATCGCGGTCAGGTGGTTGAGGGCTAAGGCACCGCCTTGATGGCCCGCCATAAATTGTAGGAAATCAATGATATCCGCGCCGTAAGCTCGGCATGTATGGGCGGATAAGCGCCGTTCATGGGCCAACCAGGACCGCCAATCCTGCAACGCCAGGGCCAAATCATCACGCACCGGCAATAGCTGCCAATCCAGCGTGTCATCGGCGTTGGCCATCAGCGCTTACACATCCAACCAAATACGCAATTGGCGCTCAATAACCCGCCCCAGGAACTGGGCAAGCTCACTGCCCTGGCCCGGGTCAAACATCTCGGGGTTCCGGCTGCCGAGCACGAGCATGGCATCGGGCATGCGGGGATCGATGTCTAAGCGGACCAGCACTTGGCTTTGCACCAAATCAGCGGCGGGGCCGAAAAGCTGGGGATCACCCGCGATGCTGCCATCGAGCCGCGCGGCTTTATTTTGCAGCCAAGCATCGCACGTGCCTTGCGCCACCACACGCACCCCATGTTGAGAAATTTGCGGCAGGCTCAGCTCATTGCTCTCCACCGCCAGCACGGCGGCATCCACATCCAACAACACCGCCAGGTCTGTGGTCATGGCGTTGATGGTGAAGTTCCTCCAGCAACAGAGGAAGAAAATTCTACTGTTG
>JBCCBF010000397.1:0-2207 GCA_039814445.1 Pseudomonadota bacterium | reverse complement strand
CGTTCACGCATCTCGTCGAGCATGCTGGCTCGTTCGTCATCGGGGATGATGCCTTCCAGTGGTCGCATGCCGATCCCATCATGGCTGGCGGTAAAGTTGAGGAAGGTACAACCATAGGGCGGGGCATCTAATTCTGATAACCACTCGTGCAGATAACGGGTGGAACCTGTGTGAATGGCGTGGAGGATCAGCGGCGGTAGGCTGAATTGGTAGATCATCTGCGCTTCGTCGCCAGAGCCGAAATAGCTGATATTCTCCTGATGCGGCACATTGGTTTCGGTCAGCAGAATGGTCGCCGGGGCCGCGATCTCAAGGATGTCGCGGAACAGCTTAATGACCTCGTGGGTTTCGGGCAGGTGGATGCAAGTGGTGCCAAAGATTTTCCACAAATACGCCACGGCATCGAGGCGAATAATCCGCGCGCCCTGATCCACATAGGTCAAGAGGATATCGACGAATTGCATCAAGACTTCTGGGTTGCGGAAGTCGAGGTCGATCTGATCATGGCCGAAGGTGGCCCACACATTCCGGTAGCCACGTTTTGTGTACACTTCAAAAGTAAGTGGGGTGCGTCGGGGGCGGACCACATTGGCCACATTGTCCTTCTCGCCCACTTCAACAAAATAGCTGTTGCCCGGTGGGATATCCGCCAAATATTCGGCAAACCAAAGTGATCGGCTTGAGGCGTGGTTTAACACCAAGTCGAACATCAAATCGAAGCGCTCACGCAACCGGTGCACATCACCCCAATCACCAAGTTCACGGCTGACGGCATAGTAATCGATCACGGCAAAGCCGCCATCGGAGGAGGCCGGATAAAAGGGCAGTAAGTGGATAATTGAAATACTATCGCTGAGATAGTCTCGACAGAATTGATCCAGGGTCCGCAAGGGCGGCTCACCGGGATAATTCAGGCTATCGGCATAGGTGATCAGCAGAGTGTCGGTTTCATCCCACTGGCCATGATGGTTGGGTTTCTCATCAAGCTCTAGATCCGCAGGCGCGCCCGGATGCCGGCAGATGCGGTCGATGATCTTTTGTGTCAGCCGCGGGGCCAGATCTGGGTCGTCATAAAGCTGCTCTAGCCGTTTTTCCATGCGCTGGCGGATGCTTGGTAACCGTTCGGGGTCCAAGCGGCGCAACGTGGTGGGGTCTATGTTGGTGGTTGCCTCGACGGCGTCGGTTTTGCTTGAAGACATGAGCTATGCTTATCACCAGCGGGAAATATCAGGCTGTCACTGCGCGAACACTGTGCAAAGCGCAAACAGTGCGCAAAGTGCAAACACTGTGCAAAGTCTTATGCGGGAGACCAAGCAAAACCAACCACCCACGACCAGTTATTAACGGACGGTGTCCACCGGGTGATAGTTTGCGGCCTTCGCGGCCTCGGTGAACGCTTGTTCTCGCTGGGCTTGATCCAGCGCTACCCAATAGCCACCACCCAAACGGGTTAATTCCTGGCCAATACGGTCGGTTAGTACCGGGATCTGCCGCCAGCGCATGCCTTTCAGGTCGCACCCAAAAGTGGCGCCCCATTCCTCAATCAGCGCCCGGGTTTTGGACCGGCGGCGCGCGTCCAGCAGGATGCCCAGCCCAAACCCACACAGCACACCCAAAGAGCCTTCGAGGGGCACTTCGCTCCAATCGAACTCATCAAAGCCTTCAACAATGGCGGTGCCGATCGTGGCTAATAATAAGATCGCCCCAATACCAATGCAGATTTTCATGATCTTTTCGTAGCGATCGCCGTCATACATGCTAGCAACCCGTTGATCGATCCGGGTGAGGCCAATGTAAAACTCAACCAAGGGGAGAATATGCGGGCGATTGCATGGGGCTGGCTGGTCAGTGTCATCAACACCCTTGGGCTGTTGTGCTGCCTTCTTTTGCCCATCCTCCAGCGCAAAATCCAATTGCCGCCATTGGTCCAGTTCTGTTGGCGATAAATCCGGCCGCTCATAGGGATTGAGGGCGGTAAAGAGGCCCTGCATGGCTGGTAGCGTATCGGGATCAGTGGGGCTGGCCTCAATGGTGGGCTGGGCCACACGATAAAAAGCCTGGGCGGCCTCGCGCCAGCTCTCCGCGGTCACGCGCCAGGGGGTGTCTGGGTCGTAATCGTCTTGCTGCCATTATAGGCACTGCAACGGCACAGATTACCGCTCATTCTTTCCTTGATTTCAGTTTCCGATAGATTTGCTAATTGAGGT
>JBCCBF010000257.1:0-4245 GCA_039814445.1 Pseudomonadota bacterium | reverse complement strand
TCGAGCAAATTAGCGCGCAAGCGGCGGATCATAGCGGCGGTGCCCGAGGTGCCAATGACCACCACCGGCACCCATAGATGCGCCAGCACCGATAAGGCTTTCTCTATACTCCAAGGCTGATCCAGATATTCTGGCGCCATCAAGCCACCAATCGAGGTGCCAAACCACGCATTAGCCAGGTAGAGCAACACCAAGGCCAGCAGGAAATTCGGTGTCGCCAAGCCAATGAAACCAATGAAAGTCAGCCCATAATCGCCGACGCTGTATTGGTGGGTGGCTGAATAGATCGCAATCGGGAACGACACCACCCAGATGAATAAGATGGTCGAGAAGTTCAGGATGAAGGTCATCAGCAAGCGATCACCCAACACATCGGAAACCGGCTTGTTAAACTCGAAACTCTGCCCCAGATCACCAACCAGCAAGCCGGTGGCCCAATCCCAATATTGGATGTAAATCGGCCGGTCCAAGCCGTATTCAGCCCGCAAAAACGCGATCTGTTCAGCCGCGGTGCCATCGCCCTGCGCTTGTAATTCCATGAGCTGCGCAGTCAGGTAATCCCCAGGCGGCAGCTGGATCAGGATGAACACTAGAATACTGATGGCGATCAAGGTCGGGATCATCACCAGCAAGCGTAGGGCTAAGAAATTCAGCATAGGCGGTGATTACCTGGTCCCAGCCTGGCTCATATCCTGGGCGTCGCTTCGGAAAAACAGATCCATGCGGTGAACCCCGAAATAACCACCCGGGTCCCAGTTATAGACAGCCATCTCAGGCACATTGCGCAAATGATCAGCGATCACCACGGGTTGGGGCACTTGCGATACGGTGCCAATGGTAAACACATGCTCGGTGAACACCTGCTGCATCTTCGCCCAGATATCCCCCCGTTCGGCGTTATCAGCCGCATTCTTCCAGGCTTCGTACAGGCCCAAAAGGGCGGCTGCCGCCTCCATATCCGGGGCGTCGCCGGCTTGACCACCGGTTTCATAATGCTGCCCCCAGCTGGGCCATTGCAGGTGATCTTGCCGCACCGGTGCAAACTCCATGGGCGGCATGTCAGCCGTGGGGATACCGTTATCCAAACCGGTCCAGACCGACATCATGGCATCCCCGGCATAAACCCGGTTACGGAACAATTCACGCTGGCTGGGCCGGGTGATCAAGTTAATGCCTAACTGGGCGAAGCTATCGCGGATCAAGAGCAAAATATCGCTCTCAATCATGGATTCCCCAGCGCTCTCGACAATGATGTCAAAGGGGCGGCCATCGGCTAACACCCGGCGACCCGTATTGGGGTCACGCACGATACCGGCCTCATCCAAGAGTTTACCGGCCTTCTTTACATCGTAATTGGTAAATTTCTGTGCCGCTTGGTCGAGGGACACATTGCTCAAGGGCAGCAGCATATTGGCCGCGGGCTTACCCAACCCGTAAAAGACCACTTGGTTGATCTCCTGCCGGTTAATGGCAAGTGACAGCGCCTGACGCACGCGCACATCCCGGAACGCGGCCCGGATCACCGGGTCTTTCACTGAAAGGTTGGGGTATAGGGCTAAGGCTGACCCACGGCCATTGGTCCATAGCGCCACCTGATAATCATTGGTGCCGGCACTGCGTTTTAATAGCGTGTAATCCTCAAACCGTAAGTAACGGGCTTGCAAATCGCTCTCACCCGTGGCGGTTTTAGCGGGGATGAGCTTGGCATCCGCAATGGTAAAAACCACCTTATCGATATAGGGAAGCTGCACGCCGCGCGCATCAACACGGTGGAAATAAGCGTTACGCCGGAACACTTTACGGGTGCCAATCCCAGCCTGGTCGAGAACCCAAGGCTGGAGTACAGGCAAATCCGTATTGTCGTTCTTATAGGCTTTGTTCTTCGTGTTCATTAACGCAGCCCAGCTGCGTTTTGATGCCGCGCCCACACGTTCCTGCAAGGCATCGGGGTCCGCGTAATCGACGTGAAATTGCTTAAGATAATGGGCGGGCATATAGATATAGAGCGGGGCCGATGCAGCCAATAGATTTAAAAACATCGGGTTGGCGGACGGCCAGGTATACCGCACGGTGTGTTCGTCAATCACCTCAAACAGCGGTAACTTACCATTTATACGCATGGTGGTGGGAGGACCTGTGGGGCTGACCTCCTCATTCTGGGCGATGTCTTCCCAATAGAACCGAAAATCCTCAGCGGTAAAGGGATGGCCATCGGACCAACGATGCCCAGGGCGCAAATGTAAGGTGAAAATACGGTCTTCTTCGACCTCAATATCCCGCAGGATATCAGGCTTGATATCAAAACGATCCGTGTAATGAACTAACCTGGCATAGCCATAAACCACCATCTGCCGCACGTCTTTGTCGCGCGCCATCAGCATGGTGAGCTTACCCCCCGACCGGCCAAATTCTCGCCCGATGGTGGTGGGGTCGGTCACATGCGGCATCTCAGGCAAGCGCTCGACCACCGGCGGCAAGCGGCCCGCCATAACCAACCGGTCCAGGCTGGGTGGGTTCTTATAGCTCAACCCATCAGCTAAAACGCTGACCGAAGGCAGCAGAACAGCAAGCCCCATCATAGCGGCAGTAACACTCAGGCAGCGGCTTACGGTGATCTTTTGTCTGGCTTTTATCATGCTTGTCGACGCACCCAGTGGTTCTCTCCTATCTCCATCAGTGTAGCCGGTTTTTGTTCTGACACCGTAAACGGTGCTGGCCACATCTGAGGCTCATTGTGCCCCCCTTGGCGGATGAGATCAAAGTCCAGTTTTCGATCCAGCCTCGGTTCGGGCACCGCGGCCAGTAAGGCTTTGGTATAGGGGTGGGTTGGATTGCTGAATAATTGCGTGCGATCCGCTACCTCCACCAACAGGCCACGACACATCACGGCGACCCGGTCCGCAATATAATCGATCACCGCTAAATTATGGGAAATGAACAGATAAGTGAGGTCGAGTGCGGATTGCAAATCCTTCAGCAGGTTGAGCACTTGGGCTTGAACCGACACATCGAGCGCCGAAACAGGCTCATCACAAATCAATAATTCGGGGTGCAAGGCCAAGGCCCGCGCGACCCCAATCCGCTGACGCTGGCCGCCGGAAAAGCTATGGGGATAAGCGGATAATTTACGCGGATCGAGCCCGACCAAATGCATCAGCTCAATCGCCCGTTCCCGCCGCCATTGGGGATCCCCCACATTTTGCACCACATAGGGTTCGGTCAAAATCTCTGAGATCGGCATGCGTGGGTTGAGCGATCCATAAGGATCTTGGAAAACAAATTGCAGCCGCTCTCGCAACCCGTCACGCCGCCATTCGGTATCGGACAAACCAGTAAGCTCCACTGATTGATGGGCATCAAGATGGTAACGCACATGGCCATGATCGGGTTTTAAGGCGCCGACGATAATTTTGCTCAAGGTGGTCTTGCCACAGCCGCTTTCCCCCACCAGGCCCAGGCACTTACCTTTTGGCACCACCAGATCAATACCGTCCAACGCTCGGATGGTATGATGGGTGGCCGCCGCCCCGGCTTTACGACCTTTTTTGAGCGTATAGGTTTTGGTCAGGCCTCGAAGCTCCAGCAAGGGCGCGCCCACGGCGACGGGCTGGCCCCCATTAGTCCCCCCATCGGTCACACCAGAAGCCACGCCATCCTCACGGCCTGTGGCGGGGCGTTTGTGTGGCCTCGCCGGCTTGGCTGATGCCGCCACATCAACCCGGATCGGGCGTAAGGGCTGTAGCCGCTGGTTGGTATCAGCCCCAATGACCGGTACGGCGCGGAACAATCCCTTCAGATAATCATGTTGCGGGTTACCAAAGACGGCCTCAACCGGCCCGCTTTCCATGATCTGCCCCCGGTAAGCCACAACCACGTAATCGGCCATGTTAGCCACCACGCCTAGATCATGGGTAATCATCAATACCGACATCCCAATATCGCGCTGTAAATCACGGATCAGGGTCAGGATTTGCGCTTGAATGGTGACATCAAGGGCTGTAGTCGGCTCATCAGCAATCAGTAACGCTGGCTCGCAAATCAACGCCATCGCAATCATAGCGCGCTGACGTAAACCGCCGGATAATTCAAACGGGTATTGGTGAATGGCGCGGGCCGGGTTTGGGAAGCCAACCTTATCGAGCATCTCCTCAGCCGCACTCAGGGCCGACAGCTTATCGGCACCCCGGTGAATGCGTAACACCTCAGAAATCTGATCGCCAATCCGGTGGAGTGGCGATAGCGAGG
>JBCCBF010000129.1:0-7342 GCA_039814445.1 Pseudomonadota bacterium | reverse complement strand
GTGATAGCTACCGGGTCATGCCCGGTGGTTTCGCCCGCCTGCCCGTAAGCGGCAGCCCCTTTAGCGGTATTCTCGCAGATGGCTCGATCACCAAGGATGTCTGGGTGCTTGATGATGGGGCAAAACCCACCGTGCAATATCCCCTGCCGATCACCATGCAAACGGTTGATCTGGTGCGCTCCACCGGTGGGTTGCAAAGCCGTATTGCCGATAATTTATTCTGGCTCGGCCGTTATATGGCGCGGATTGATGTGTCGGCCCGCTTGCTCCGAGCGGTCTATACCCGCTTGCTGAACGCCCGGGATGGGTCCCCTCAAGCGCAAGAAATAACCGATTTATCCCGGCTGTTTTGGGCCCATGGCTTGGTGCCCTGGGATGAGCCAATCACGCCCCATGCCGCGGGCGAAATTCCTGAGATATTATTGCAAGCCACAGGCGGCGATGGCCCCTTGCAGAATGATTTTGCGCAAACCTATCGTTTGATGATGGGGCTGCGAGATCGCTGTTCAGCCGATATGTGGGATGTGCTGAGTGAATTTACCGGCCCGATGGCCGATCAGGTGGACCACGCCACCGGTGATCTGGATTTGAGTCTCCAGGTTTTCGATGATGTGCTGCGCCGTGGCCTGGCCTTTGGTGGCATGGTAGCCGAAGGCATGGTTCGTGGCTCAGGCTGGAGTTTCTTACAATTTGGTCGCCGTTTGGAGCATGCGTTGTTTAGCCTGCGCAGTGTGCAAGCCTGCTGTGGCCAGGGCATGACCCCGGATAAAATGCATCTACGGTTAGCCCTGGAGCTGGGTGATGCCCTAATCACCTACCGCAACCGGTATTTGAGCGTGTTGCAACCGCGCCCCGTGCTTGATTTGTTGCTAAACGATGAAACCAACCCACGCTCGCTGTTGTTCCAACTGGACGCCATGGAGCGCCACACCCAAGCCTTCCCAAGCCGTCCGCAAGGCATGCCCGATGATGAATTAGCGGCCTTGAAAACCCAGGTGGGGCAGGTGGTTGATAGTTTTATCGCCGATCAAAACCCCGGGGTGGATGAGAGCGTTCAGCTCGATGGCCAATTGTTTGATGTGGAACAGCGATTGATGGCGATCGCCGAGCATATCTCGCGGGTTTATTTCATTCATAGCCAAGGCGAGCGTCTGTTGGGGGCTGATTGGCGACCAAGCAATCAGGCCCAGGGGACCGGTCAGGGAGCAGGTCAGGGGCCAGTTCAGGGGGCGGGACAGGGAACACCCCAAGGGTTGGCTACGTGATGATGACCGATCAAAACAACCAGGCGCCGCCCACCGATCACACGGGGCAAACCCAACAAACAGGGCAAACCCAACAAAACCGCCGCCAGCGGCGCTATCATCTGCGCCATGTGACCACCTATGATTACGCGGCGGCCGCCACGATTGCCCACCATGATCTGTGCCTACAAGTGCGTGACCTGCCCTATCAACAGGTGCATCAGGCTGATATCCGCATCGCGCCAGAACCGGACATCTTGGCGACCCGCCATGATGGTTTTGGCAATCACCGGCATTTCGTTGCGATCCAACAATCCCATGAGGCGTTCACCGTGGTGGCCGAGGCGACCATCGATATCATGAGCCGTGATGTGCCCACGCCCATGGCCACCTTGGCCTGGGAAGAGGTGCGCAATTTGGTGAATGGGGATGGATTTCCCGACACCTTGCCGCCGTTGGAATGCAGCTTGCCATCCCCGGGCATTGATTTGGTGGATGATATCACGGCCTATGCGCGGGAATCATTTCGGCCAGGCCGCCCGATCCTAGAAGCCGCCCGTGATCTGAACACCCGGATTTACACCGATTTTACCTACGAGCCAGGGGCGACGGCGGTTTCAACCCCGGTGGCGGAAGCCTTTGCCGCCAAACAAGGGGTGTGTCAGGATTTCGCCCAGATAGCGATTGCGGGAATGCGTGGGTTAGGGCTCGCGGCGCGGTATGTGTCTGGCTATATCCGCACCACCGGCAGCCACCAAACCGTGCCCGATGCGGCGGCTGGTGATAACGCAGCCGATGGCGGCTCAGCGGCCCCTACCGTCAACCCAGACCCAGCCGCGCCTGGCAGCGCTGCGGATAACCCAACGACAGCGGCCGATGAGATCAAAACCAACCTGCCCATTGATGAACAAGCCTTACGCGGGGCGGATGCGAGCCATGCCTGGTTTTCCGTGTGGTGCGGCCCACAAGTGGGGTGGGTTGACCTGGACCCCACCAATAATTTGCTAGTGGATACGGATCATGTGGTGATCGGCTGGGGCCGCGATTACGCCGATATTAGCCCGGTCAAAGGAGTTATTATCGGTGGTGGCGAGCAAGAATTGTCAGTAGCCGTTGACTTAGTACCCGCAGACACGCTTGACTAGGGCATGACGAGGGGGGCTTCGGGAAGGCACCTCAACAACTTACCGAATTTTGTTCACGCGCCATGTCTGATTTAAACGCGCTGCTGGATGGCTATGATCCAGCGGCTAGCTACTGCGAAATGACCGCGCCTAACCGGCTGCACGAAGCCGGGGCCGCGGCGATTTTAGAACGGCTCAAATCCTTCAACATCGAAGAGCTGCAAACCCGCACCAGCCGCGTTGATCGTGAGTTCTATAATCTAGGCATCACCTTCACCGTCTATTCCGAGGCGGATGTGATTGACCGGGTCTTGCCATTTGATGTGGTGCCGCGGGTTATCACGGCCAGTGAATGGTCGGTGCTTGAAGCCGGGGTCAAGCAGCGCGTGGCTGCGATCAATGCGTTTTTAGCGGATATCTACAGTGATCAGAAAATCTTGGGCGATAATATCCTGCCCCGTGATTTGGTCCTGGGTAATGCCAATTACCGTCAAGAAGTGCATGGCATCCCGCTGATAAATAACGCTTATGTCAATATCTGTGGGATTGATCTGATCCGTGATCAAGCCGGCATCTTCCGCGTGCTTGAGGATAACGCCCGGACCCCATCGGGGGTGTCGTACGTCATTGAAAACCGCCACATGATGCTGCGGGTTTTTGCGGATTTGTTCGGCAGCACCCAGGTTCGTGGGGTCGATGATTACGGCATGCGGCTGCAACAGGCGATGATTGATATCGCAGGGCCAGAAGCTAGCGATCCGACGGTGGTCTTGCTGTCCCCCGGCATCTTTAACTCAGCCTTTTTCGAGCATGTTTTCCTGGCCCGGGAAATGGGCGTTCCTTTGGTCGAGGGGCGTGACCTTTATGTGGATGACGATGACCGCGTTTACATGAACACCATCGGTGGCCCGGAACGGGTGGATACGATTTATCGCCGGGTTGATGATGATTTCTTGGACCCCGAGGCGTTTCGCGCCGATAGCATGCTAGGCGTGCCGGGTTTATTGCGTGCCTGGCGGGCGGGCAAGGTGGCCATTGCCAACGCGATCGGCACGGGTGTCGCGGATGATAAGGCGATCTACGCCTATATGCCCCGCATTATTCAGTATTACCTGGGCGAAGAGACGATTATTCCCAATGTGGAAACCCATTTGTGCCGGGAGCCGGAGGGGCTGCAATATACCTTGGACAATTTGGCGGAGTTGGTGGTCAAACCTGTCGGCGAAAGCGGTGGATACGGCATGTTGATCGGGCCGAAATCGACCCAGGCAGAAATCGATGATTTCCGTGAAAAATTGACCGCCGACCCGGCCAATTACATCAGCCAGCCGACCATTGATTTATCCGTATCTCCCACGGTGACCGAAGATGGGTTGCGGGCGCGCCATGTGGATTTGCGGCCCTTTGCCATCACGGGTAAGGACACCTGGGTGCTGCCCGGTGGTCTGACCCGTGTGGCGTTGAAAGAAGGCTCCTTGGTGGTGAATTCGAGCCAGGGCGGCGGCTCGAAAGACACCTGGGTGTTGAGCGAGTAGGGGGCGGGATCATGCGGACAATCGAAACCGGTCGACGCACTGGGTACCTCCTGGCGCGGTATGCGGAATCCTTATTTTGGTTGGGGCGGTATATGGAACGGGCCGAGGCCATGGCCCGGCTGTTATCGGTGACCCATACCTTCAGCCAGGATGGCGCCAGCACCTTGAGCTGGAATTCAGTGGTCAGCCTGAACGCCGATGAAAAGCGGTTCGAAAAAGCCCACCCCGTTTTGACCCAAGAGGCGGTTAAAAACTTTTACCTGCTAGACGCTGACAACCCATCATCCATTTTGTCCACCATCCGCATGGCCCGGGAAAACGCCCGGATGTTGCGGCCGGTGTTATCCAGTGAGATTTGGACCCAGCTCAATATCTTCTACAACCGTATGTTGATGCTCCGCCCCTCCGATATTGCGGATAACAACGTGGTCAGCGTCTGTAACTTTGTCCGTGAAAGCTGCCAGAGCCACACAGGCATTGCCGAGGGCACCTTCCCCCGTGACCAGGGGTGGGCGTTTTATCAGCTGGGGGTGCACACGGAACGGGCGGATCAGATCACCCGGCTGGTGGATATCAAGTATCATATCCTGTTACCGCGGTTGGAGGATGTGGGCTCACCCTTAGACATCTCCCAATGGCAAGCGCTGTTGCGGGCGGCGGCGGCCTATCACGCCTTTCGCCGTAGCTATCCGCGTGGCTTGAAACCAGAAACCGTGGCTGGCTTTTTATTATTGAACCAAACCTTTCCTCGCTCGTTGGCTTATTGCGCGATTGAGATCAACCAGACCCTCACGGCCTTGCGCATGCATTATGGCTTGCGTGGTGGTGGGGTCGCGTTAGAAACCATTGATGAGATGCGCGCCACAATGGCGGAGCAGACAATAGATTCCATTGTGGCCAATGGCTTACATGAATATCTTGATTGGACACAAGCGGCACTCATGGCCATGACCGACAGCCTTTACCGCGATTTTTTTAGCCCGATGCCAGGCGGGTAGCCGGCTTTAGGCTCTTTTGTATGACACGCCACCTGATCGTTCTTGTCACAGTCATCATGGCGCTCGCTTTACCGCGCGCGGCCCTGGCGCTCGACTACACGGTGGCGGTGGGCGCACTAGAAGACAGCGTCACCCTGGATGATGACATCACCCAGTTGATCCGCGATGCGGTGTTGCTTGAACAATTGCGCGAGGAGGGCGCCCCCAGTCGTTTTGTGCTGCAACGGCGGGCCAAGGATGACGTGCCCCGGGTGCAAGATGTGTTGCGGTCACGCGGCTATTACGCGGGGCGAGTGGAGATCAGCGTCAGCGATGACCCAGAGCCTGTGGCCATGATCCAAGTGCAGCTGGGACCCCAATATACCATCGGTAACATCACAATTGAGGGGGCCGATGGTGAACCCTTTGACCTGGTAAACCAGGCGGATTTGGAGATTGAGCCGGGCCAGCCAGCCCTGGCCCGTGATGTTATCGCGGCCGAACCGCGCGGTATTGCCAGCCTTCGGTCTCAGGGATACGCGCTTGCCCGGGCCGGTGATCGGCGGGTCACGGTTAACCATCAGACCCAGCAATTATCTGTGCAGTATCGTTACATCCCCGGGCCGGTGGTGGTGTTGGGCGATGTGAGTCTCAGCGGTTTGCGCGATGTGGCGCCCATCACCGTCATGCGGCGCGTGCGCTTTGATCAGGGTGACACCTTTGATCCGGCTATCTTATCGGGCTTGCGCGGTTCCCTAAGCGAGCTTGGTGTGTTTGAAAGCGTGACCGTCCAGCTAACGGGCTTGCGTGATATCGACCGGTCGCAAGAACAAGTCCAAGTGCCCGTGGAAATTGAGGTGGTCGAGCGCAAATCCCGCACCATTGGTGGCGGCATATCCTTGTCCACCGATGAGGGATTTGGCACCGAGGCCCGCTGGCGCCATCGTAATATCCTGGGCCAGGCTGAAAAACTGAGCATCATCGCCCGGGTTGGCCGTGTCGGGGCGCCGGATGCCCAAGGCATCGATTATGGCCTAGAGGCCCAGTTTGAGAAGCCAGACTTCCTCACGATCGATCAAACCCTGCTGTTGGGTGCGTCGGCCATTGTTGAAGCGCCAGAAGCCTTCGAGCGACAAGCGATTGAATTTACCGCGGCCCTGGAACGCCCGTTAACCGATGATATTGATGCCAGGACGGGCATCCGGCTGGCTTTTGAGGATGTGCAGGATAGTGACGACCCCGAGAGCGAGCAATTTGTCACCATCGCGTTCCCGAACACCCTGACCCTGGATAAGACCGATGATCTGCTAGACCCAACCGAGGGATACGCCGTGGATCTGTTGGCAGAGCCCGTGTTGACCGCTAATGATGCGGGTGCGTCTTATGCCATTTTCCGCGTGAATGGCCGGTATTTCTGGAGTCCGTGGGAGAATAACCGCGCGGTGTTTGCCATGCGCGCCGGGTTGGGCTCAATTGTCGGGGCCGATGTGGATAGCATCCCGGCAAACCGGCGGTTTTATGCCGGTGGTGATGGCTCGGTTCGTGGCTATGCCTTCCAAGCGGTGGGACCAGAAGATGCCGATAATGACCCCAGCGGCGGCCGGTCCTTGTTCGAGACAGGGATCGAAACCCGTATCCGGGTGACCGATACCATTGGCATTGTGCCCTTTGTGGACGCAGGGATCGTTACCGAGGAAAGCTTTGTCGATTTCTCAGAAGACCTGCGGGTAGGGGCCGGTCTGGGGGTGCGATATTTCACCAACTTCGGCCCGTTGCGCATGGATCTGGGTGTGCCGCTTAATGCCGATGATGATGACGACGCCTTCCAGATTTATTTCAGCCTGGGCCAGGCATTCTAACGCGCTGGTGGTTCACATTAGCCCTGCGATCGCCATCTTTATGACCTAAGCCATCCGATCCTTACCCGGTAGACTTTTTGATATCATGGCCCATTCGCCAACCACTCAGCATGCTGACCCCAATCCCCAGCCAGCCCGGCCAAAACGGCGTGGCCGGTTTATCGCCTATGGTGTTCTGGCGCTTGTGCTGTTGCTGTTGGTGAGTGTTGTCGGTGCTGTTGTCTGGGCCAGTAGCCAGGCGGGGCAGGCGCGCCTAATCGCTTGGGCGACCCAGGCGGCAGAAGAGGTGGGCTATGGCCTTGATATTCGTGGTGTCGAGGGCAGTATTTTTCGAGATTTGTCGATTGAAAACATCGCTTTAGAGGTCAATTCTGAGGTTATTTTTCAGGCGGAGAATATCCGTTTCGCTTGGCAGCCGAGCGCCCTGTGGTCGTGGGTGGTGCAGGTGGAGGCGCTTACCGCCGATGCGATCACCCTAAAGCTCCCGGCGGGCGGCGCTTCGAGAATGAGCCATTGATGCGCCATTGGTTCGAGCACAATGGCGAATGCCGGGGCGCCAGGCGCAGGTGGACTTCGCCGAGTTCACGGTCGAGTTCACCGACG
>JBCCBF010000311.1:0-3403 GCA_039814445.1 Pseudomonadota bacterium | reverse complement strand
GTTTGGCATCATCCGGCGCCTTCATGGGGGCGTAGAAGGCAATTCTCATAAATTAGCGGCGCGTTGGCTCTCACATGGGCGATAGATCAGAGGATACCCCATCCGGTGCATCTTCTGATCGATAATCGGTCAACAACTCTACCAAGGGCGTTAAGCATTGATCAAAGGTGAATGCCTTTTGTAACCGCTCTTGGGCCGCCTCGCCATAGGCCGTAAGCCGCACCCGGTCTTGCGCTAGTGCCTGGATCGCCTGGGCCATGCCTGTGGGATCATCGGGCGCCACCAGTACCCCAGACACCCCATTTTCAACGAATTCTGGGATCGCACCGGTGGTTGTCGCCACCGTCGGAACGCTGTAGACGGCGGCCTCCATCAACACATTAGGCAGCCCGTCCCGGTCACCATCCCCCATCACGCGGCTTGCCAATAAAAACAAATCAGCGGCGGCCAATTGCTCACGCACCACCGCTTGAGGTTGCGCACCATGCCAGGTGATTCGGTCGCCTAGCCCCAAATCCTGTGCCTGATTTTTAAGGCCATCCAATAAATCGCCTGCGCCCACATGATGCCAATGCCACGCCAACTCGCTGGGCAACTGGGCCAGGGCTTGCAAGATTGTATCGAGCCCTTTTTTCGGCACAGCACGACCGATGGTCACCAGGCGCAACACGCTATCATCCTTAGCCATCTGCTGATCAGCCGCGATATCCGCTAAACCGTGATACACCAGGTGCACGTGATCAGGGGTGCTGGTCCGTTCCTGAAGGTAGGCAAGGTTACCCGCCGTGCAGGTCACCGCCCAATCGGCACCGTCGAGTTTCTCGCGCAGTTCCCAATCGGGTGACGTGTAAATATCCTTCGCATGGGCAGAAATCGCGTAAGGCAGGCCAAGCAAACCACTGGCGTAACGGGCCACCGAGCTTGGCGTGTGGATGAAATGCCCATAGATCAAGTCCGGTGTATCTGGCCCGTGGCGCAGGGCAGCAGCGAGCACGATCGCCTGCCCCAAGCGCCGCACGCGATTGGCCGTGGGATCGCGCCGAAAATCACGCCACCACTGGGCTAGCACGCGCCGGCGGCCACCTTTTGGCAGGTTGAAACAGGCGCGCAGCACCCGCCACGGTTCTTGATACAAATATTCCGGCAGATAAATGACCGGCGCTTGGATCCGCTCATGAACCGGGTGGCGCATTTTGTCGGTTGGGTGGCGCAATGAGATCAAGGTGATGGCTGCGCCGCGGGCTTCTAGCCCTTCGATCTCTTGGGCGATGAAGGTCTCAGAAAGCCGTGGATACCCCTTAAGCACAAGGGCCAGGCGCAAACCCGCAAGCGGCTGGCCCACGGTTTTTGATGGGGATGGGGAAAGCATAACGCGGCTACTGAAACCTTATAACGCCACGGATGTGGCCGGTTGTTCATCGTGATCGCCATCATCGAACCACTGATCGAGAATATCGCCAATATTGCTCAGCCCATCCATCATCCCGGGCACAGCGTTCTGGCTGGGTGGCGCTTGATCGGTGAGGCCACGCAGGGCATCGATCATGGTGGTTGGGTCCCGGCGGTCTGCATTGCCGGGCAACACGCGGGCGAGACCCAATTCACAAGCCCGGGTGGCGCGCAGGGTTTGCTCAAGCCGCGGGACCTCGCGCGGCACAATTACCGCTGGCTTGTCGAGTGATAGAATCTCACAGAACGTGTTGTAGCCGCCCATACACACCACGCCCACGGATTGGGCCATTAACTGCTCCAAATGAGCATCAAAGCGGGCAATCGTCACCTTATCCAAGGCCCCGATACGGCGGACAAAGCTGTTCCATACCCGGGTTTTGATGAATGGGCCGGTCACAATATGGGCTTTAAGCGGCAGATCCGGGTCTGCCTCATAGGCGCGTAACACCCAGTCGATCAGCACATCCCCATCGCCACCACCGCCCGCGGTGACCAAGACAAAGGGATCTTCATGGGCGTGGCGCCGCTCACGGTTCACCCCGCTGGGCACCCGTCGACGCAAATAGCCCAAATAAGTCATGCGGTCCTTGGCCTCATCGCTGAGATGCACGCCTTGCAGCGGGTTGTAAATTTCAGGCAGCCCATAGACCCACAGGTGGTCATAGTATTTCTCAAGGGCGGACACAGCCCCCTTACGCAGCCATTCTGCCCGCACCCGTAAGGGTTCGTCCAAGATGTCGCGGACCCCTAGCACCACCCGGCAATCTTGTTCTTTTAGCATCGTCAAGGTGGGTTCTATTTCGCCGCGAAGGCCGAGTGGTTCTTTATCAACGATAAACACATCGGGCTGAAAGAACTCGGCCGTGTGTTCGATGATCGATGAGCGCATGGCCACCGTTTCATTGATATTCACATGTTCATTTAAGGAGACGTATTCACCATTACGCAGCTTGATAACCCCAGGCACGCGGACGAAGTCCACCCGGGCCCGAAAATCAAAGCTGCCAATGATGGGGGAGCCCGAGACAATTAACACCGACACATCTTTGCGGCGCTCCACCATGGCATGGGCAATTTCCCTGGTCCGGCGTAAATGGCCGAGACCAAAGGTATCATGGCTGTACATCAGAACACGTTTGCGGTGCCGGCTGGCGATCATGGATGCAGACGCTCAAGGGTAAACTTACAATCACTTAAGTCCCGCAGAGTGTTTCGCCAGTACCCTTTGCGTCAAGCAAACACTGCATCACCAGCCATAAAACTGACCAGTTTTTGATAATAGCCTTGAAAAGCCTCGTATAACGGCCTGGGTATCAGGTCAGCTTGCCTGCTTGAGGTTGATCACTTGATCCAACGCCGTCATGCCCTGGCGCAGTTTCTGTAGATGATTGTCCAGTGCCTCATCTTGGCTGGCGTCATCCTGGGCCAAGGCGACCGCTTCGAACATGGTATCAAGCTGTTCCGCCATATTGACCATGGCGTTGGCCATCACATCCATTTGATTCATGGTTTGATCAAGCCGCGCACGGTCCATGTCAAAATCGGTATCTTCGCCCTTCACCGGCGCCAATCCCATGGCATCACAGAGCTTACCAAATGATTGTTCCCGTTCAGCCAGCGCATCAACCACCGTATCGGCCCGGCGCGTAATCGCCACCAAGCGACCAGTGGTTTTCACCGTGTGCGCGGCCAGGCGGCGTTCCAAGCGGTCAAGGCGCGCCACATAGCCGATTAGCTCCTTGGCGGAATACTCAAGCTGTTGGCTCACATCCACCATGTGCTTGTGTTGTGCCTCAACCGATTGCGGATCGATGTCACCATTCTGTGCATCCGAACCACTCATGTTATCCTGCTCTTTCTAACAACCACCTGCCTTTGATGACCAAAGACATACCAAGGTGATCTTTGCTGATGTAAGCTTGCCAGCGGGCGATAAATTTTCAGTTAATAG
>JBCCBF010000004.1:0-24135 GCA_039814445.1 Pseudomonadota bacterium | reverse complement strand
GAAAGAGCATGACTTCGCGGCCATTACACAGCAAGTTAGATCGCTACAAGAACAGGCCGAACGAATTGGTGATGTGGTGCAACCATTGGGTTCTGTCGAGAATCAAGTGCGCGCCAACTATCAGCTAGAGCCTGTTGATCAACGGCCGGCCCAGGATTACCAGGTTGATGAGTTGCCCTTAGCAACCAAACCAAGCTTTCGCCCTGATTTTATTGTCCGAAATATGCCTGAGCGTAAGATTGTTGAAGGAAGCGCCCATCGATTAGTGGCGTTGTTCGAAAAGAACCTACAGGCACAACCGGTAGCGCTCGAATACGCCTCAGACGGTAAAGCAGCCGACATTGTTTTCGATCTTGGCAAAGCAGATGGGCAAGACCCTGCCTTGCGTGTCAGCCCAGCAATGTTGCAACAGGCCATCAAGCGGACAGAATCGCGCCAGCAAAATATGCGGCCGGTTATGAAAGCGATCGAAACACAAGTCGGCGAACTAGAATTTATTGGCTTACACCGCGATAACGCCATCCGGCCACAAGGTGAAACAACAAACAGTATTCGCCAAAAATACGGCGTGGTAAAAGAGGCAGAACAAAGCGTAGTGCTGGCCTCAGGCCCGGAAACCAAGCCTGTCGCCGCATTGGCTGGCTCCGGTAACAGCCCCGGAACAAGCCCCAGTAAAACCATTCCATCACTGCCTATCGCTGATACGCGGCGCCGTAATCGGCCGATAGTTGGCGTGCGCTAGAAGCTTACTAAGTTTTTGGCTAAGGCGCTGTTGGATCGGTTACTTGGCGATCGCTATCACTGCTGGTGGCCAGCGCGTCTTTGCGCGGTATTGGGCCGACGGTTTCGGTCTTCGCGTCAGGCCCGGCGACAAACTCCACATTGAGGATACTTTCATCGGTCACGCCAACCACACGCACTTGGGTGCCAATGGGAGCATCCTGACCACGAATTTGCCAGCGTGTATCACCAATAAAACTATGGCCACTGCCGTGTTTTAACCCATCACTCAAGGTAAAGGTCTTGCCCACCATGCCATCAGCGCGGCGGTTAAACTCGCTCTCCGTGGCGGTTTTTGGCCGCTTGCGCTGATAATTCCACCAGAACACCAGGAACACCGCCGTAATAGCCGCAAAGATTGCCAGCTGAAGCGGCCATCCCAGGGTCGGCAGCGCCAGGGTCAACAACCCCACCGCCAGGGCCGCCACACCAAACCACATCAGGATAAAGCCAGGAACCACCATCTCAGCCGCGCCCAGCAGCAAGCCAGCAGCGATCCAATAAATGTAAGAGATCGTCATTAACTCACCGTCACCCATTGCTTACTCCTTATCTACCATCTGCCTTTACGACTTGCCGTGATCGATCGCTTCCCAGGGCGGGGCTATGGTTGCCCCGATCATTGCCCACCACGCGATCCCGGTCGCCGTTAGAACTCGCCGTCTTCAAGATCTAGCCGCACTTAAAAACGAGCCACCTTTAAAAACGAGCCCACGGGTTATCGGCCTCACCGACGCTGCTGCTAGATTTACGCTGGCTGGCATCATAGGCCCGGCTTGCTTGCACGCTTAGTATATCGTTGCCCGTGGCCGATGGCACGGCACTGGAACTGGATGTGGCACTGGCACCACCCGCGGAGCCGCGTGGGGTTGGCTTCGGCTTGGTTTTACCATTGCCGCCTTTTGGTCCACTGCCACCGCTGCCGCCATCGCCGCCAAAGCTTTGACCCACCAGCTCGGCAATACCGGCCAGGGCGCCAATGGGCGCGGTCGCCTCCACCGGCAGGATCAGGGTTTTTTGGTTGGGTGCTGTGGCCATGGCTTGCAGGGCCTCGGTGTATTTCTGGGCCACAAAATAATTTAGCGCCTGGACATCGCCCTTGGCCACCGCGTCGGACACCACTTGGGTCGCTTTTGCTTCCGCAAGTGCTAAGCGTTCCCGCGCTTCTGCCTCAAGTTTGGCGGCTTCCAGCTCACCTTGTGCGCGCAAGACGGTGGATTGACGATCACCCTCGGCCTCCAGGATCACCGCACGCCGGTCCCGCTCTGCCTTTAACTGACGGGCCATGGAATTGACCAAATCAGCTGGGGGTTCGATATCAAGCACTTCAATCCGGGTGACTTTCACGCCCCATGGGGTGGTGGCTTCGTCCACGGCCTTAAGCAGGGTGTTGTTGATATCCTCGCGCTGGGACAGCAATTGATCGAGATCCATGGACCCCATCACGGTCCGCAGATTGGTCATCGACAGGTTCAACAGCGCGCGCTGTAAATTCGCCACCTCATAGGTGGATTTCGGCGCGTTAAAGATCTGAAAGAACACCACGCCATCAGCGGTAATCCGGGCGTTGTCTTTGGTGATCACTTCCTGGCTGGGCACATCAAGCACGGTTTCCATCATGGAGACCCGGGCTCGGACGCGATCGACAAAGGGGATGATGAACGCCAAGCCAGGCTTTAGGCTTTGGTGGTATTTACCCAACCGTTCCACCACAAAATTGAAACCCTCCGGCACGGTTTTGACACCGAGGCTGGCAAGGACAATGACCAAAATAAAGAGCGCAAGCGCGACAACGCCGAATTCCATAAACCCCTAACTCCCGAATAGTTACTTTGTTAACAACTTATATATGGGTATGCACACAACCTAATACACGCTAATTCGTCTGCCTAGGCCGGATAATTTCCATCATGGCTGGTCAAGCCCCAGCCTGTAAGGGCGGGTATAGCCGTTGGGGTGGGACGTGCAACCAGCCCCGCTCCCCCACGCTCAACCCGCCTGTCCGTTCGACCCAAGCAGTCACCCCACGCCGCCCCAAAGCGGCCTTTGGAAACAATTTGCCCTTACCGGGGTAGTGCTGGTCGATCACCGCACCCGGTAACCGGCAGGGGCCGTTTTCCATATCAATCACCAAACCCAGGCCCCCATCAAAAATTAACCGCGAACTGGGCGGTAATTGGGTTAGTTGCGGGATGCCGCGCAACACCAGATTGGCACCGACCCAGCTGGGATCCACCGGCTCATCCAACCCCATGGCGGTGCTGATTTCTGCAAGCTCTTGGTCACTGATGATGGTGATTTGGCGGGTGTTTCGGATTGTGGTGCCCTTGGGCCACTGGGCTTTCACCCGGCTGCATGATCGCCGCGTCAGCCCGCCATGATCCTCACCGGCAAACCCCTCAAAACCCACGTCTACTGCGTTTACGGGCGTGGAGACCAAGCCCGTATCCCGGTCTTGGTTGACCAGGATCATGACCACCTCGCCATGGATATCAGTGGGGCGTAAGATTGCCATAGCGGCCGTAAAGTACCCTTAAACCGTGAGCACGGTGGTGCCGGTGGTGTTGCGGGCTTCTAAATCCCGGTGGGCTTGGGCGGCCTCAGCCAGAGGATAGGTCTGGCGAATATCGATGGCCACCGCACCAGAGGCTACCACATCAAACAGCGCCTGGGCGCTGGCTACCATGGCGTCACGCTCGGCGTTATAGGCCATGAGCGATGGCCGGGTGACAAAATGCGATCCCTTGGCCAACCAGGCCATGGGTATTTCAGGCATCGGTCCCGAGGCGTTACCAAAGCTGACCATCATGCCCAGCGGGCTGAGGCAATCGAAGCCCTTCTCCACCGTATCGGCCCCGATACCGTCATAGATCACCGGCACGCCCGCGCCGCCTGTTACTTCCATTACTTTTTCGGCGAAATCTTCTTGGCGGTATAAGATCGTGTGATCGCAACCATTGGCTTTGGCCAGGGCTGCTTTTTCCTCAGAGCCCACGGTACCAATGACCTGCACGCCCAGATGTTTGGCCCATTGGCACATCATCAACCCAACACCACCGGCAGCCGCGTGCACTAGGATGGTTTGCCCCGCCTCAACCCGAAAGGTCCGGCGCAGCAGGTATTCCACCGTCATGCCCTGGAGCATCATACCGGCTGCGGTCTTGTCATCGATGCTATCGGGCAGTTTTACGACCTTATCGGCTGGGATCACCCGGCGTTCGGCATAGGCACCAAGGGGTGGGGAGGCATAAGCGACCCGGTCACCCACCGCCAAATCGGTCACCCCATCGCCCAGCGATGTGACCACGCCCGCCGCTTCCAGACCAATGGTGGCGGGCAGGCCCGGCACTGGGTAAAGGCCTGAGCGATGGTAAACATCGATATAATTCAAGCCGACAGCTTTATGATCTAGGACCACCTCACCCGGGCCAGGTTCTGGCACCTCCACCTGTTCCCAGACCAGGTTTTCTGGGCCACCCGGCTCATGAATGCGCATGGCATGGGTCATGGGAATGTTCCTTTTGATAGCGTTGAAAGTGGCGGTAATGCGGTGGTCGTAATGGGGGCAAGAGTGGTTAGCGGCCAGTGCTGGAGGCTGATGGCGGCTGGTGACGCGCTTTACTCATCAAGGGCATAGCGCGGTCACGAGCCGTGAGCCACTAACCCAAATTGGCTTTCAAAAATTCCGCCGTGCGATCATTGGCCAGATCGGCTGAGGCTTTGTCATAATGATCGCCACCCTGACGGGCAAAAGCATGATCCTGGCCGCGATAGGTATAGGCCGTCACCTTATCGATTGGACCCACCGTGTCCTTAATCTTTTCTTGAGCTTCGGGAGGCACAAAACCGTCTTTCTCGGCGATGTGCATCAACAAGGGCTTGGTGATATTGGCGGCTTCGTCAAGGGCTTGGTCAATCCCCACACCGTAATAGGAGACGCTGCAATCAGCATCGGACCGGGTCGCCATCAAATAGGCGAGCTTACCGCCCAGACAAAAACCGAGGGAACCAATTTTATCAGTAATAACAGGATGATCGCGCATGGTCTTCACCGTGGCGATCAGATCTTCAACGCCCTTCGCCTCATCAAAACCCTGGTACAATTCAAAGGCTTTATCCCATTCGGCTTTGCTTTGATCGGTGATGTCGACCCCGGGTTCTTGCCGCCAGAATATATCCGGGCACACCGCCACATACCCCTTGGCGGCATAGGCATCACAGATATCCCGCATCACTTTATTCACGCCAAAAATTTCCTGGATGACCAGCAAACCGGGGGCGGGTTTATCGGCGCTAGCGCCTTCTGGCTTGGCGATATAGGCGCTAAAATTACCGTCGGGGGTGGTGATCTCAAGGCGGTTCATGGTGGTTTCCATCAATCCCAAAATGATGGCCAGCAAGACGCTGGCCTTATATTCCGGCGACAGCCTAGAAACCAATCGCCAGCCTGTCACCAGAAACCAGCAAATCTAAGCGGATTAGCGCAACAAGTTACAGCAAGCGGGGTGTGCGGGGCGCCCAACCCTCGTGGTGCAACAACCATTGTTTGGTATCCAAGCCACCGAGGCCGGAAAAACCACCCATCTTGCCACCCGCGGCCACCACCCGGTGGCACGGGATGATGATTGGGATGGGATTAGTCGCACAGGCCGAACCAACGGCCCGCACTGCGCCAGGACTGACGCCGGCGGCTTTGGCCAAATCACCATAGGTATGAACCTGGCCCGCTGGAATCTGCCGCATGGCGGCTAAGATTTGCTGGCGAAATGGGGTCACCGCCGGTGCCACGGGCAGGTGATCAAGGGCGGTGACATCACCCCGTGCTTCATCGGGTGCAAAATAAGCAGAGAGCGCGCTTAACGCCTGATCCGTGATGGCGTTGCCTGGGCGATCAGCGGCCTCGGGCGGCACGGTGTCAACCCAGTCAAGCTTGGTGATCGCGCGCTCATTAGCCCAGACGGTCAGCATGCCCAGGGGCGTTTCAAGCCGGGCCGCCCATTGACACGTCATGGATTTGGTTGGGGCGTCACAGGTGGAGGGGGCATTAATGGCAGGCATTGATGGCGGCGCTGGAGAGATCCACGGCTTGGTTATGTATGGGAGCTATCATCGGCATCGAGATCGTCTAGCTCTTGATCATCAATATCATCATCAAGCTCATCATCGCTAAGAGCCGCCAGATCGGCCGCACTTGGCGGAGGTGGGGTTTTCAGCTGTTGGGCCAATAGGCCGGCCAACTCGCCCGGGCTGTTCACCGGCTTTTGACACGCCATACCGGTGCAAATATACGCGGTTGGCTTGTCATCAATCAGCGCTTTGCCACTGACCATGGCATGGCGTGCCGGGTTGCCACCGCTTAGCCCTTGGTCCTCATCAACGATATTCAACAGCAAATTCAGCGATGGGTGGCGGCGCAGGGCATCGATCAAGCCCTCTGCCTCAGCTGCCTCACGGCCGCCCATGATCACCACTTGATGGGCATGCTGAAAATAGTCAATACTGTTGATAAATGTGGCTAAGGGGAAGAAATTACGCTGCAATTCGCCGGAAAATGCCGTGACACAGGCTTCAAACCGCTCCAGATAGCTTTGCTCTCCCGTGATAAAGAATAGCATGGCCAAAACCCGCACCATTACCCCGTTACCGGCCGGGGTTGCCTGGTCGGCGGCGTGGCGAGGGCGCACGAATAAATCAGCCGCTTGATCGGCGACCATGTAATAGCCGTTGTTATCGTTATCCCAGAAATGACGATCCAAATGATCAACCCAACGCTGGGCTTGTTGCAGCAAGGCGGTATCGCCTTGCACCTGGTATAGGATGATGGCGGCACGGGCCATTTGGGCAAAATCATCGAGGGTCGCGTAACCCCGGGTGACACCTTCGCCGTCTTTATTGGCACACCAGCTGTGGCGCATCACCCCATCACGCTGCACCTGGGCCACAACAAAATCATAGGCGCGGCGCGCGGCCTCAACCCAATCGGGGCGTTCAAACACAAAACCAGCCCGGGCCAGGGCAGCGATCATCATGCCATTCCAATCGGCCAGCACCTTATCATCACGATCAGGCGCCACCCGGTCGGCCCGGGCGCGGAACAGGATATCACGGCATTCGGCCAGGGTGGCTTCCACATCCGCATCGAGCATCGCCACCCCTTGGCGGCGGTTCAGGATGTTGACCCCATCCCAATTGCCCAGCCCGGTCACATCATAGGCTGCCTTGAACACCGGCGCTTTATCGTTCAGTAGCGCGTCGACCTCATGCTCGGTCCAGACATAGAATTTACCTTCTTCGCCCTCGCTATCGGCATCCAATGTTCCGGCAAAGGCCATGCCCCCACCATCACCGCCGCTAAACTCCACGGTCATTTCCCGCAGCACCCAATCCACGGTTTCAAACAAGCGCTGCTTATAAAGTGGTTTAGCACTGCCCAGATAGACTTGGGTGAGGACCTCAATGGCCTGGGCGTTGTCGTAAAGCATCTTCTCAAAATGCGGGACGAGCCATTCATCATCGGTGGCGTACCGGGCAAAGCCACCGCCCAGATGATCGTAAATCCCGCCCTCACACAGCCCATCAAGGGTCAGGGTCACCGCCTGGTAATAGGTCTTGTCACCCGTGCGCAGCCAGGCCCGCCATAGCAGCTCTAAAATACTGAAATGCGGGAATTTCGGCGCGCCACCAATGCCGCCATTGACCGGGTCCACATCCTGGGCGATCCGTTCTGCCATCCGGTCCACCACCACAGGTTCGATGGCCGCGTCACCGCTTAGGCTAAAGGCCTGCTGTTCTAGGGCTTCCGTCAAAGCGGTCACATTGGTTTCCACCTTATCGGGCTCGGCGTGATAAATGTCGCTGACTTGGGTCAGCACGGTGTTAAACCCAGGGCGACCAAACCGCTCCTCAGGGGGAAAATAGGTGCCACCCCAGAATGGCTGGCGATCGGGGGTCAGGAACATGGTCAAGGGCCAACCACCCTGCTGGCCCATGGCGGCTAAGGCTGCCTGATAGATATGGTCAAGATCCGGGCGCTCCTCGCGGTCGACCTTGATATTGATAAACCGCTCATTCATGAGCGCCGCGATATCATCATTCTCAAAGCTCTCATGGGCCATCACATGGCACCAATGGCACGCGGCATAACCCACCGACAGCAACACGGGCTTATTCTCAGCCTTCGCCGCCGCAAAGGCTTCATCGCTCCAGCGCCACCAATGCACGGGATTATCCGCGTGTTGTTGCAGATACGGGCTGGTTTCTAAAGGCAGGCAGTTCTTGGGCGCATCAGAGAAGGAAGAGGCGGTCATGGCGGGTCGCTGTGGCGTGAAACGATCAAGTCAGGGCTAACAAGGCAGACCCTAGCGGGCTTGGGCTTAAGATGCTAGATCACAGCCGCATGCTGGCTTGAATTTTGCGGGTAGGCATTGTCCGCTAGCTTTCTCTCCCCCATGTTTCACGTGAAACATGAAGGCGTGAAAAGAGCGTGCGTTAAAGCGCGCTGTCTTCTCTCACCAAACATTACGATTATCGCCTCTGTTATGACCGATACCATCTACGCTCTCGCCTCGGGCCACGGCCGCGCCGGTATCGCCGTGATGCGCCTATCGGGCCCCGGTGCCTTTGACGCTCTCGCAAGCCTGACCCCGGGTAAGCCGGCACCCACCCCCCGCCAGGCTGTCTTGCGCCGCCTCATCGACCCCGCAACCAGCCACGCCCTTGATGATGCGCTGGTCTTGGCCTTTGAAGGCCCCGCCAGCTTTACCGGCGAAGATGTAGTGGAATTCCACCTCCATGGGGGCCGCGCGATTATCGATGGTCTGACCACGTGCTTACAACAGCAGCCAAGCATGCGCTTGGCCGAACCTGGCGAATTTACCCGCCGGGCGTTTGAAAATAACCGCCTGGATCTCACCGAAGCAGAAGCAGTTGCTGATTTAATCAACGCCGAGACCGAAGCCCAGCGCCTCCAGGCCCTGGAGCAATTAAGCGGCGCGCTTAAGGACCTCTACCACCAATGGGCCGACCGCCTGGCCCGGGCCTTGGCGCATTTGGAAGCCGATATCGATTTCCCCGATGAGGATTTGCCCGACGGCGTCGCCCCCGCGGTACTGCCTGACCTCAAGGCCCTGATCAGTGAGCTAGACACCCACCTCAATGATAACCGCCGGGGTGAACGCCTGCGCGACGGGGTCACCATTGCCATTCTCGGCGCACCCAACGCTGGAAAATCATCCTTGCTCAACGCCATTGCCGCGCGCGATGCCGCCATTGTCTCCGACATCGCCGGCACCACACGCGACGTGATCGAAGTGCATTTGGATTTGGGCGGCTATCCCGTCACGCTGCTCGACACCGCTGGGCTGCGCGAAAGCGACGACGCGATCGAGGCTGAAGGCATCCGCCGCGCCCTGGCCCGCGCTGACCAGGCCGATTTGAAACTCCTGCTGGTCGACGGCACCGAAATCAACCCAACCCTGCCAATCTTACCAAAAGCCCTGGCCGCCTATGCCGACAGCCCCAACACCATCGTGGCCATCAATAAAGCGGATTTGGCCTCGGACCTACCCGTGGCCCTGGACAACCACCCGGCCCTGGCCATCTCCGCCAAGGATGGCGACGGCCTCGACAATGTGCTCAAAGCCTTAGAGCACGAAGTGCGCAACGCCCTGCAAAAGAACAGCGATGGCCCCAGCCTGACCCGCGCCCGCCACCGCGAAGCCCTGGAAACCGCCCGTGACAGCATCGCCCGCGCCCTCGACGCCGGCCCGCCCGAGCTTATGGCCGAGGATACCCGCCTCGCCCTACGCGCCTTGGGCCGCATCACTGGTCGCGTCGACGTGGAAGACCTCCTCGACATCATTTTCCGCGACTTCTGCATCGGCAAGTGAGGGGTCAGCGGACCCCCGCGTTTTTTGGGCGGCGATTATTGGCAGCCACTGCGTACCACATGTGGTTAAGATCCTCATTAACATCAGGCTGTGCCCGTGTTTCACGTGAAACATCATGCCAACAGGCGGTTCCTGTCGCGTGAAAGATGATCAGCATGCGACCTATGCGACGGGCGAGGGCGACAAGTTTTGACGTTGTCGTCGAATCGCCCTAAATTGCGGATTATCCAAATAGTTGAGCGGAATACACCAGTGAGCAGCGCGACTGACACCATCCTGGCCAGTACCGGCCCGGGCAAAAGCTATGATGTGATCGTCGTCGGCGGTGGCCATGCGGGCACTGAGGCCGCGGCGGCCGCGGCGCGAATGGGTGCGAGCACCCTGTTGCTGACCCATAATCTTGAGACCATCGGCGTCATGTCGTGCAACCCGGCGATTGGCGGGCTGGGCAAAGGGCATCTGGTGCGGGAGATCGATGCCCTCGACGGCATCATGGGCAAAGCTATTGATCAAGGTGGCATCCAGTTCCGCACCCTCAACCTGTCCAAAGGCCCCGCCGTCCGCGGCCCCCGCGCCCAGGCTGACCGCAAGCTGTACCGCTTGGCGGTGCAAGAGCTGCTAGCCCAGGTCGATAATTTAGACATCCGCGCGGCCGGTGCCGAAGACCTAGCTTTTGACCAGGACGGCACCATCAACGGCGTGGTGACCAGCGAGGGCGATACCATCCCTTGCCGTGCCGTGGTCATCACCACCGGCACCTTTCTGCGCGGGCTGATCCATATTGGTGAAACAAAAATTCCCGCGGGCCGCGATGGCGAAGCACCGGCCCTGGGCCTGTCCGATACGCTGGAACGTGCGGGCTTTGAACTGGGCCGCTTGAAAACTGGCACCCCGGCCCGGCTTGATGGCCGGACGATTGATTACAGTGAGTTGGCCGAACAACCCGGCGACACCCCGCCCCTGCCGTTCTCCTACCTGACCGACCGGATCACCACGCCCCAGGTGCCGTGCCACATCACCTATACCAACCCGGACACCCACGCGATTATCCAAGGCAATCTGGACCGCGCGCCGATCTATTCCGGGCAAATCGAAGGCACCGGCCCGCGCTATTGCCCGTCGATTGAGGACAAGGTGGTGCGGTTCGCTGATAAATCCCGCCACCAGATTTTCTTAGAGCCCGAGGGCCTGGATGATCACACGGTATACCCCAACGGTATTTCCACCTCCCTGCCCGAGGAAGTGCAGCGAGAGATGCTGAAAACCATACCAGGGCTAGAAAACGCCGTGATCCTCAAGCCCGGCTACGCCATCGAATATGATTATATTGATCCGCGTGAGCTGCACCCGACCCTAGAGACCAGACGATTGTCTGGACTATTTTTGGCGGGCCAGATCAACGGCACGACGGGTTACGAAGAAGCCGGCGCTCAAGGCCTCATGGCCGGCGTCAATGCGGCCCTAAAAGCCGGTGGTGCTGCCACCACGTTCCAACTCGACCGCGCCCAAGCCTATATCGGCGTGATGATCGATGATTTGATCACCCGCGGCGCGCCCGAGCCCTACCGCATGTTCACCAGCCGCGCCGAATACCGCCTCACCTTACGCGCTGATAATGCCGACCAGCGCCTGACCGATGCGGGTATCGCCATCGGCGTGGTGGGAAGCGAGCGGCAAGCGGCCTGGACGGCCAAAGCCGAAAAACTCAAAGCTGCCCGCGCCATGGCGACCGAGCACAACGCCACACCGCAAGAGCTGGCGCAGCACGGCGTGCAGGTAAACCATGACGGCCAGCGCCGGACGATCACCGATTTGCTGCGCTATCCCCATATCGACATGGCGCAATTATGTGAGATATGGCCCGATCTAGCCGCTCTTGAGCCCGCCATTGCTGAGCAATTGGCCATCGACGCGCAATATGCGGGTTATCTGGACCGGCAAGACGCCGACATCAAAGCATTCAAAAAAGACGAGGCCCTGGCCCTGCCCGCCAGCCTCGATTACGACGCCATCGGCAGCCTATCGAACGAAGTTCGCACCCGCCTAAAAACCGCCCGCCCCGCCACCCTAGGCGCCGCGGCACGCTTGCCGGGCGTAACACCAGCAGCGGTTGTGGCGTTGCTGCGACATGTGAAAAAGCGTGATGCGGCTTAAGGGTCGTTTCTCAATTCAAATATCGGGTAGCCCACCCCTGGTTGATATCCCATCAAAACGAGCACCTTATTGAAGGGTTCTATAACGTGGTTAAAGTCGACTTGTAATTGTTCTACCAGGGTCTGAGAGATCGTATCTTCAAGAAAAAGCAGCAGATAAAGCTCATTAGGAACTACTACCAGATTCGATAGTTTTCTAATTTTTCTCTCTAAGGCTGAAACGACATGCTGCTGTAAGTCTGCTTTGACCCAGTCTCTATAAAACGGAAATCCAATATATTCTTTCAACCGGGATAGTTCTTTGTGATGCTCAAAAAACTGAGACCTCATTCCTTTCATAGCCTCTTCAAACTGCTTCTGTTCAGTATCTCCCAGTTGGTCAATTTTCTCTGCAAATCGCTCGCGCAGGTTACGGTATTCAATATTCTTTTGTCGGCTCTGTTGGCATGTGATTTCACATATCTCCAGGGCAATTCTCCGCTCCCCATCAACGGTAACAATGGCATCTAAGGCTTGATCCTTACCATTTGGCTGGAGTTCAATTTCGGAGATGCATATTCCCAGTGACTCAAATGCAGTTCTGGCAACGAGCTCTTCGTCACGATGCTTGTCCGTATTAGGGTCGCCTTTAAAGCTTGACCACAGTGGCGCATGACGATTGCGCCTCTCTACCAATTTTCTTAGGCTTTCAGTGCTCATTTTTCCTCAATCGTCAGCTGCACTTCCTCGTCTTCGCGGTCGTCGATGAAGGCTTTTAGCACGGCGATGACTGTCAGGGTCATGTCGTCGAGGCTGGGGTCTTCGCCTTCCCAGAGGCGCTCGGCGTCAAGGGCTTCGAGCTTCCAGCGGACGAGGCCATCGAACATCACGCTATCACCGGGTTCATTGGCCGCGCGCAGGTTTTATCGCAGGCTGGCAGCGGTTTGACGGCAGAGCAGGGCGACGATCATATCGTTCAAAAATCCGCGGCTCACGCTTCTTGCAGAGTGAGTTGGACTTCGTGGTCTTCGCGGCCGTCTATGAAGCCGTTCAGGGTGCCGATGAGCGTGCCGGTCATGTCGTCAAAGCTGGCGGCTTCGCCTTCCCAGACGCGCTCAGCCTCGAAGGCTTCGAGTTTCCAGCGCACCGCGCCGTCGAATAAATTGGTCTCGCCCGATTCAAACGCCACGCGCAGGTTTTGATGCAGGCTTTTCGCCGTCTGACGATTGAAAAGGGCCGTGATGGTGGCGGGTAAAGCAGACATGGTGAGGTTCGGCACTAGGAGGTTGGCAAGGGAGTTAGTCAGGGGTGATCAGTACTGGTGTTCAGCACTAAAGACTGTGAAACACAGTCCACCTTAACGCATCATGATCAAAAAGCGAGCGGGCCACTCAGATTGTGATCTTATCACCGAGCTTGGTGCCTTCGGGCACAACCCGGCCGGTTTGTTTGGGTTCTGGTGGCAGCATGGTGATTGCCGAGGTGATGGTACCATCCGCCTTGCGCTCTACCTCATAGTCCAGATCATCGCTGAGCATGGTGCGCGGCATGGTGAAGGTGCCAGTTTTATCCCGGTTCACCGTCGCATCAATGACCTCTTTGACAAAGGATGGGAACCGGCTGTCGCTGGTGCCATAGGGCCGGTTCGGCACCAGGATCGTACCCTGCTCATCATTGCTGTAAGGCTTAAGGTTCATCACCGCCATGGGTTCGTGGGCCTCGGGATCATTGGGTCTGACCAGATAGGCGACCAACATGCCGTGTTCTAGATCCTCGGGCATGTGGCGATTAAACCGGTGACTGCCCGCCACGATACAGGTTTTCCAATCCCGGTTGGTGGACATCCGCGCCACATCTTCGGCCTCACGGCTTATCATCACCACGGCTGGATCGGCGCGGGCTTCATCCTTCTGGAACTGGTCGTAAAGGTCGGTAAGCTTATGTTTTTGCAGGGCTTTGCCGATTTTGGTCCGATCACCATAGGCATTTTTGATAGTGCCTTCCACGTAATCCATTTCCGTGTAACCAAGCGCGCCCAAGGCCTCGTCGATCTGGGGCGCAATTAGGCTCTCCCCCTGGGGTAGATCAAAATACAGCCGATTTGGTCCTTGGAATAATTCCTGCTCGAAAATCCCGGACCGATCCACAAACCGCCCGGCCATATCGTTGACCGCCCGGTCCTCGCTTTCCTCTAAGGTCGAAGCGGCGATTTCGCTGACCATCTCCAACTGATTGCGAATATCTTGAGGGGTCACTTCCTTACCGCAGGCACAGCGATGAGCGGCTTTTTGGGCCTTACGGATCATGGTGGTGAAATCTTGATCATCGACCGAAAGACGCTTTTTCGACCGCGCAACACCATATTCAAGTAGGGGTTCGGTCACATGGTCAGGCCCAAGACCAGCGATATTGGCGGCTTTTAGACCATTTGTAATGTGCCTGCGGATCCGCTCGTGGAATTTACGCTGTAAATCAGCCGCGGTACGCCGGGTGCGAAACACCGCAAGGTTTTTCGTGTCGACAACGGGAGATGCCTGACCGTCGGCATCTTGTGGTGTGGGCGCTAACATAAAAGTATGGCTGTTCTCAGCGTTACGGTAAGTGCGTAACAACTATCATTAACGAGCATTTGAACAGAGTCAACGATACTGATTTTACTGGCGAAAATCATGACGACGCTTTACCGAAGGCGCCATGACATCAGCGCCCCCTTCCCTGACCCAGCACCCCAGTTTGCAAACCTATGTGACGCTGCTTAAAAAATGGCAGCCGCGCATCAACCTGATTGGGCCGAAAACCCTAAGGGATATATGGGTGCGCCATGTGCAGGATTCGGCCCAGCTGCTTGACCACCTACCGCCCATCTTGCAGGAACAGACCGGCCAAAACCAACCATCGAACCAGGCTAGACGCCTGGTGGATTTTGGCTCTGGTGCCGGGTTTCCCGGCTTGGTGCTGGCGATATTACGCCCTGATCTTGATGTGCATCTGGTGGAATCCGACCAACGCAAAGGGGCTTTCTTGCGGGAGGTGGCGCGGGAAACTGGGGCTAAAATAACCCTGCATAGCCAGCGAATCGAGAAGCTCAAACCGCTCGATGCCCATATCATCACCGCGCGCGCCCTGGCCCCTTTGGACAAGCTGATGAGTTATGCCCAGCCGCATCGGGCCGAAAATGGATTTTATATCTTTTTAAAAGGACAAAATGTTGATGCGGAATTGACCGAGGCTACTAAATGTTGGAATTTTGACCTGGAAACCCATGTCAGCGTTACCGATCAAGCGGCCCGCATTTTAGTGCTGCGTAACCCGGGCCCCCGGCCGGTCTAGTGTTCCTTGCCAACCAATGGCCAGCCAGTGGCTAAACCCCGCGCCCTTGAGCCTGTGAGCCGATATGGAATTCCACGCCCCGATACCCCCGGGGTGGTGCGCTAGTCTTAAACCATGGGTGCCCCTGGATCATGAGCAGTTCCCCCCGCAGTGAGATCCCTTTCGATATCTCCCTCGACATCCAGGCCGATGATCTCGGCCGGGCTACAGAACGGGATGACGCGGCAGCACTCGGCTCTGCGGCCATGAAAGCTGGCACGACTGCTGCCGTCACGGCCCCTGGCGCCACCGCTGACGATGCTGATGAGGCGGCGTTATTTGGCGACCGCCACAATCTTGCCAGCCTCAGCCATGAGACTTATCACCCTATCTATGAGCGTGAGCTGCGCCGCCTCACCTGGAACTGGCCAATAAGTGGAAACCTAAACTTGCCCACCGTGATCTCAATCGCCAATCAAAAAGGCGGCGTGGGTAAAACCACCACCGCGATCAATCTTGGCACCGCCTTGGCCGCCACGGGCAAGCGGGTGCTGTTGCTGGATTTAGACCCCCAGGGCAATGCCTCCACCGGGCTGGGCGTGCGGCGCGACAGCGAAGTGCCCGGCACCTATGAGTTGATCACCGGCGACGCGGACCTCACCGATTGCGTGCAAGACACGCCGATCCCTGGGCTGTCGATTGTGGCCTCCTCGGTGGATTTATCGGGCGCTGAAATTGAACTGGTCAGCGAGCGACGGCGAGAATTCCGCCTGCGTGAAGCGATCCGTAACCAACCGCTGGCGTTTGACTTCATCATTATCGACTGCCCCCCCGCCCTGGGCATGCTGACCTTGAACGGTCTGGTCGCATCCCATCAGGTGCTGGTGCCATTGCAGGCGGAATTTTACGCCCTTGAGGGCCTGAGCCACCTGACCAAGACCATCCAATTGATCCAAGGGGGCTTGAACCGTGAGCTTCAGGTCATGGGTGTGGTGATCACCATGGTCGATAAACGGAACAATCTAAGCCAAGCGGTGGAAGAGGATGTACGGGCCCATATGGGCGGTAAAGTGTTTGCCACAACGATCCCTCGCAATGTCCGACTGTCGGAGGCACCAAGCCATGGTATGCCAGCCCTTATCTATGATCACCGTTGTGCCGGGTCCCAGGCCTATATGGAATTGGCGAAAGAGGTCATCGACCAGCTACCGCCTGAAACCGGCCCACGGGTGATCACAGCAGAACAGGCATAAAACCATGAGTGATAGCCCCGCCAAAAACCCGCGCAAAAAACGTGGCCTCGGCCGTGGCCTTGATGCGCTGTTCTCTGACGCTGATGCCGCCTATGCGGGCAATGATGAGCCGAAGCCAGGCGCCGATACGTCAGGCGATACCGCAGCCCGCGGGCTTAAAACCCTGCCGGTTGAGAAAATCCAGCCTGGCAAATACCAGCCCCGGCAGGAATTTGACGATGAGGCGATTGAGGATTTAGCCGCCTCCATTCGTGAACGCGGGTTAATCCAACCCATACTGGTGCGTGAGATTGACCGCGATCGGTATGAGATCATTGCCGGTGAACGGCGGTGGCGCGCCTGCCAAATCGCGCCTTTGCATGATGTGCCGGTTATCATCAAAGAGTATGATGACCAAGAAGCCTTACAGGTGGCCTTGGTCGAAAACCTTCAGCGCCGGGATCTAAACGCCCTCGAAGAAGCCGAGGGGCTACAGCGGCTCATTGATGAGTTTGGCCACCGGCAGGAAGATGTGGCGAAAGCGGTCGGTAAATCCCGCTCCCATGTGACCAACACCCTACGCCTGCTGGGCCTACCAACCGAGGTGCGCGACTTGCTGCGTGATGGCAAGCTTACCGCCGGCCATGCCCGGGCCCTGATCGGCGTGCCTGACGCTGTGGTGCTGGCGCAAAATATCGCCCATCGCGGGCTGAGCGTTCGTGACACCGAAAAGCTAGCCCAGGCGCAAAAGTCAGGAAACCAAGACCCCACGACCCAGGCCATAAAGAAAGCAGCGGGTCAGACAAAAGACGCCGACATTCTGGCACTTGAACATGATCTGTCGTTGCGCTTGGGTCTAAAGGTGACCATTGATGGCAAGGGAGCCAAAGGCACTGTAAACGTCAATTACCAGAGCCTTGAGCAACTCGATGAGATCATTCGCAGGCTTACGTAAGTCATTATGACTAATTGCTAATTAGTGGCTTTCATCGGCTTGGACCATGCTCACAAAGCAGCGTAGTGATAATACTGTTACCGGCCTGAAACCCATGACCAAATTCAAAGCTGTCCTTAGCGATATTGATGGCACCCTTGCTGATAGTGAAGGCTTGGCCCTCAAGGCCTTTCAAAAAGTCTGTACCCAGCTCGGCGCCGAGATGAGCCACGAGGAAGCCGACACTTATATTGGGGTGGCCTTAGAAGACAAATTCGAACAAGTACGTCATCGCTTCGATCAAGATATCGAGTTCGACGCCTTCTTTGAGCGCATCCTCGCCCATTATCATCTGAATGCGGACGAGATCACAATCTTCCCCGGCGCACGCGAATTGCTAAAAGATAGCCATGCCGCTGGTATGCGGGTCGGGGCGGTCACCAACGCCAATGCCCTGGAAGCCGATATCAAGATCCAGGAACTCGGCGACGAGATTACTGACATTCTCGAATTCACCATCGCAGTCGAAGATATAGCCCGGCCAAAACCAGCGCCCGACGGTTATCTGGAAGGCGCCCGACGGATGGGTATCGATCCTAAAGACATTATTGTTTTCGAGGATACCAGGGGTGGTGTTGCCGCCGCTAAAGCCGCTGGGATGACCGTTATTCAAATCCAGCCGGATGACTCGCTGGTCAATGATAACGCGGATCTGGTCGTCAGCTCGATCGATGATCCAGCGATTGCCAAATTCATGGGCTTGCCGCCCAAACCCGCGCCAGCCACTGGCCCCAAAATTTAATTATTTCTCTGGGCTAAGGTCTTGATCGGGTTGGGTCGACCCCCCCAATCGCGCCCGTTTTTGGCCGTTTATGCATTGCTTATCCGCTGGCTGATACCCGACAATTTGCTTGTCTAACCTATTGTTCCAATTAGATTAAGTTGCCGCAGCGCAGCATATAAATCATTGTGCGCTTTCATCAGACATGGGAATGCTCGGCCCATTATTGGTATCCCGCAACCGAGCCCCCGAGACCATGTCCAATTACAAAGCCGTCCTGACCGATGTGGACGGCACAATGGTGAACAGTGAAGCAATCCACGGTGCTGCCCTTAAGCAAGTGGCCAAAGCCTATTACGGTGTGGAGCTAACCGACCAACAGCTCCAAGCGATTAATGGGCTGGGCGCTAAAAAGCGGTTTGAGCTGGTCCAGCAGGCTCGCCGTGATGCCGGGCTCGACCCCATGATTAAGGAAAATAAGTTTCGGGAACATCTGGCGGCTTATTTTGTCGCCCATTGGCGCGCCATCGAGCCCATGCCCGGCGCGAAAGAGTTTTTACAGCGGGCTGATGAGCAAGGCTTACGCCAAGCCGCCGTGACCAATTCCCAAGCCAATATCGCCGATGTGGCCTTATCGAGCCTGGGCCATGATCGCGCGCGGTTAGAATTCACCATCGCCATTGAGGATGTGCAAGAGGGCAAGCCCTCGCCCGAAGGTTATCTAAGAGCGGCGGCAAAGTTAGGGCTGACCAGCCCCGATCAACGGCGCGGTATTATCGCGCTTGAAGATAGTTTTGTGGGCGCTGAAGCAGCCAAACGAGCGGGCCTCACCGTGATCCAAATCCAGCCCGATCCCGCTCATATCCACCCCGATGCCGATCTGGTGGTCAGCCGGTTAGACGACCCGCGCGTGGCGCAATTTGTCGGGTTTGGCCCACGTCCCCAAGCCCAGCCAGGCTTTGGCAAAGCAGCCTAACAGCGCCCCAGACCAGTCCAAAGTATAAGCATCGTTATCTTACCGCTTTTGAGACACGAGCATCATGGCGCCGATGGTCACGAAACCGATGCCGGTACCGGCCCTAAACGCTATCGATCCCCCCCATCTTCACCCATGGTGTGGGACTATGGCGCGCCCAGCGGTAAGTTTGGAATATGCGCGTTTCTTCAGCCGCGGCCGCGCGCGCATCCGTTATGCTGAAAAGCGGCTTGATGGGCATGGCGTGACTTGCGATGACCGGATAGCCCTTTATCGCCCCAAAGCCACCGCCCTGATCAGCCGAGAGCAAGAGAAACTCTGCGCTTTCAGTGGTTTGTGCGATAGTCACCATCAAGGGACCGGGACACACGGCCCATTTCGCTACAAATAGTTTGGAAACGCCCCCGTGCAACGTTTGCACCCGCACGAGATCAACCCACGCATGGGCACGCCCCCAGAGGCGTTGGAATACGGCACTTTTACCAATGGTGATGGCGCCTCGATCCGCTATGCGCAGGCGATGCCCCCGGCTGATAAATTGGTCGATGGCAAACCCACCGGCGTGGCGGTTATCGTGCCGGGCTTTCGGGTCAGTATTGAGCGTTACTACGAGCGGATCCGCGAGCATCTAGACCGCGGTGAGGCGGTTTACGCCATGGATTGGCGTGGCCAGGGTGGTTCCCAGCGCTATCATAAAAACCTACCCCAACGCCCGGGTGCTCAAGGGTACGAGCATGATGCGGCCGATCTGGATCAATTTGTGACCCAGGTGGCAAAGCTTGACGTGACCCATCCCGGCTTGCGCAAAACATTGTATGCCCATTCCATGGGCGGCAATATCGCTATGCGCTACCTGCATGATTACCCCGGGCGCTTTGATAATGCGGTGATCACCGCGCCGATGCTGGGTATTCAGACGGGCAAAGCCCCAAAATGGCTGGCCAAACTTGTCGCTAAAGCCACCAACCTGTTCGACACATCAGGCTATATGCCCGGTGAGAAGGATTGGAGCGAAGACAATCTTATGCAGCCCATCACGGGCAAGATAAATGACCGCATTGTCCGCCAAGCCATGCAGGATGTGTTTTATCGCGGTATTCCCGATTTGCGGGTCGGGGGGGCGACCGCTAGCTGGTTCCTGGAAGCCTGCCGTTCCGTCGCCATTTTGCGCGACCCCGATTATTTAAATGAGATCAAAACCCCCATCATGCTGGTGGCTGGTGGTTTGGATGATGTGGTGGATCCAGAGGCAATACTCCGTGCGGCCAAGTATTTACCCCAGGTCAACTTCCATGATTATCGCCGGTCCGGCCATTCCCCCTGGATGGAAAGCAACCCGGTGCGCAAAAAGCTCTGGGGTCATGTGGATGACTTCCTGGCGGGCAATACCCAGACGCCAACCGCGCGCGCCGACCAAGGCCCGGGCACCAACAGGGTCCAGCAACCGGCCCTTGATCACCGTCAAAAACTGTCGCCCTGGGCCACCGCCCGGCGCCTGGTTAGCGGCCCGAAAGCCCGGGAGCGTCATAGCCCCAGCGATACCAGCCATAACCGTGAAACCCACGCCCCATCACCGTCACAAAGATCACCATCACGCCTGGAGGCCGGACAATCAGGGTCGGCCCCAGCCCAGCGCCGCCGTTTGGCGCCGTGAGCAGCCCGTGATGACCGGCACCATCACGACTATTAATGTCAATCGTGACGACACGAAACACAGTCAACACCCCATAGGATTTGGCAAGGCATCAGATGGCACGGTTTAAAGCGGTTTTATCAGATATTGATGGCACCCTGACCGATAGCGAGGACCTGCACCGGGACGGTTATCTGAAGATCAACACCGATCTGGGTGTGGAATTCGCCGAGGGTGAGCTTGAAGACGGCGTGGGCGTGGCGCTGAGCGATAAATATGGCGAGCTAAAAGATCGCTTTAATGAGCCCTTAAGTTATCAAGAATGGGCCGATCGGCTCGCCGCCTATTATGTGCTGAATGCAGACAAAATCACAATTATGCCGGGGGCTAAAGACTTCCTCGACCGCGCTGACCAAAACGGTCTGGCGCTCGGGGCTGTCACCAACGCCCAACGCAGCGAAGGGGCCGCAAGCCTGGCCCGGATGGGGCGTGAGGGCGACTTATTTGCGTTTATGGTCGCCGTGGAGGACGTGCCGCGGCCTAAGCCAGCCCCCGATAGCTATTTGTTAGGCACCGAAAAGCTTGGCATCAACCCCAAGGATATCGTGGTGATCGAAGACAGCCCCGTGGGCGTCGCAGCAGCCAAAGCCGCCGGCATGACGTGCATCCAAATCCAGCACGACCCCAGCCTAATCAATGACAATGCCGATTTGATTGTGCCCCGTTTGGATGACCCGCGTGTGGCCGCGTTTCTTGAGTTTAAGCCCGAGCCTGGCAACACTCCACGCCGCCCTGGCCAATAAGCTCAAGCGGCCATGGGATGCTATTGCGCAACCGCGCCTTCTGATAACGCTGCTTCATCGCCTGCGTTGTCTTCGGTCACCTTATAAGTCAGGCGCAAAACCGGCGTGTCTTCCATCCCTGGCAAGCTACCTTGTTCAACAATATTGGCAGCAATGGTGCGCTCGGCGGTAAAGCCAAGGGTGTCATTATCTTGGAAGACCTGGCCGCGATCGAGCAAATAGGCCAGCAAATTCACCAGCACCAGGGCTTGTTCAGGGGCCGGACGACCCGATGGCACCATTTCAATCTCACGGCCAATGAACGCTTCAAGCCCCTTGGTGGCAAAGCCCACATCATTATCGGCGAGGGTGTCGGGCACGGGGTTGGCGGGCGTTTGCGCATACGCATTGCGGAATACCCCGGCGCTGGCGGGACGGATATTGATCCAATGGGTCAGCAAACGGTGCCAGGCCGGTTTGATCGGTTGATCCTCTGCTTGTGCTTGTTCGGCCTCAACCGCTGCCCGGTTAAACGCTTCGGTCAGGGTCGCCGGCGGTAACGCCATGTCAGCCTCGCCCCAATGCACGCCTAAGGTATTGTCACCCTGGGCGGCAAAACCAGCGGCCACGGCGCTCACGGCCTCAGCCGCGCGGACTTGCTGGGCGGTCTCGGCCGGGTCGACCAGGGCAAACACGATCGTATGGGCCTGGTGCTCGGTCAGGACGCTCGCCGCGTTCGGGAATTGCCGGCGATCTTGCCAGCTGGACGCGAACTCATCCCGGGGCAGAGGGGCCGCCACCGGCACCACAAGCACGGGCATGTTAAAGACACGGAACAGCAAGGGATCCGCCCCAGGCACCAGCGGGAAGGACGTGCGCGTACGCTCTAGGATCTGGGTCGCCTCTGTGGCGAGTTGCTCGTCATTATCGGGATTAAAGGCGTCTGTTTCACCGAAAATATCGGCCACCACCCCATCGATAAGACCACGGAGTTGCACCTCAGTAGGTGATTGGGGTTCAGCTTGAAGGATAAAGCTGATAATCCGACCGCGCGGCCCATCGCCAGCCAGCACATCGGGCCCCACTGTATCGGTTTGCGCCCAGGCGGGGGCGGCAAAACCCACCGATACTAACGCCATGACCAAGACTGTAATCGCGGCCATAACGGGGCTGGCCATAACAGGGGTTGAGATCATGCTTATCATCCGGCTGGGGCGGGTTGGCACGGCCCGGGCAAGGTAGCGGGGCTGTCGATATGTCAAAAAACGCACCATGGAGTAGCAAACCTTTACCGATAATCATGGATGATCCTGGCCACGCTGCCGGATAGCGGCCAGGCCTTGCCCATCAGATAGCCTGTAATAACGGCAAAATCCAGTTGCACACCATTTGGTGATCCCAGGTTTTCCCGGGATCATGCCGGAAAATCACCTTGTCCCATCGGTTATGATCAGCTGTGATGACCCAAGACTAGATGCTACGCCCTGGCCGATAGATAGAGATTAGATGATGCCTTTGTTGTTAAAGCCTACGCGCTCTGTCGTGTTGTTGATCGACTTCCAAATCAAGCTAATGCCCGCGATTGATCAAGCCAGCGCTGTCATGACCCAGGCTTTAAAGCTAGCCCGTATGGCCCGCGTTTTGGATATTCCAGTTCTCTCCACCGAGCATTGTGGCGACCGAATTGGCGGGCTGGAACCTGACATGGCCGCGGTGAGTGATCAGGTGATCCATAAGCATCATTTTGATGCGTGTCAGGCAGACACCCTCATCACCGCGATTCCGCCCGGCCGCGACCAGATCATCATCGCAGGCGTTGAGGCCCATATCTGTGTGTTCCAAACCGCCATCAGCCTGATCGAGCGGGGGCTTCACACCACCATCATGGTGGATGCGGTGGGATCACGTCGCCCCTTGGACCGGGATATGGCTGTGGCAAGCCTGGCCCGGGCCAATGCCCGCCTAGCCACCGTGGAGCAAGCCGGGTTTGAATGGCTCGGCGATGCCAATCACCCTAAATTCAGAGACATCCTCACGCTGATAAAGGGCCCTTAATTCCAGCCGAGATCCCAGCCAAAATCCCAGCCGATTAAACGCCCAGCAACACCAAACGAAAACGGCGCAAGCCATTGGGGCTGCCCCGTTTTGGTTCGTTCGGGTGTTGGGTAGAATGAGATGATAAGCCGTGCTTATTCAGCCGCTGATGGTTCTGGTTTCTGATCATGATCATGCCCGCCACGGGAACCGCCCCGTCGGCGATCATCCCGGCTTAAATAACCATCATTGTTGCGATCAAAACGGCCGAATTGGATCAAGCTGCCCTCTTTGAACTCCGCATCACTGATTTGGCCATCACCATCTTGATCCCCGCGCTCGTAACGCTTTTCCACGCGGGCGGCGACCCGAGCCATGATGTAATCGAGGCTCTCTTGTTGGGTCAGCTGACCATCATCATCCGCATCCATGTCACTGAATTTGCCATCACGAAACGCTTTGTATTCCGTGAGAGACAAGCGGCGGTCCTGGTCTAAATCAGCCGCTTTTAACATCGAGGCTGAGCCCCCAGTTAGGCCACGATCACCGCCGCCCATACCGCGCCCAAAGCCGTCAGGCCGCGCATCGACGATACCGGGGATCAAAAGCGCGAGAATCCCGAGGGTACTAACGCTTCCGCCTAAAGCACCCAGG
>JBCCBF010000269.1:0-4067 GCA_039814445.1 Pseudomonadota bacterium | reverse complement strand
GGAGAGCTCGCCCTATCGCGGCGTCACGACGCTTTCGGGCGGCGGCGGGCTTCTCTCCAAAACCACCGCCGGGCGTCACTTTGAAAGCTGAGGGCCCTAGCCCTGCACAAGGCCATATCACCTTTAAAGTCTCGCCCTTGTCATTTGAGATCATGAGTGAGCAACCAGGCCTGCGCCCCGCCCCGTATCTCGCCTCACGCGGGATGAGCTGGATCCAACACTACGGCCAGCCAGGGTTGAGCGACGAAGAACTCAAGCAATACCTACAAGAAAGCCACCGGCTGGTCGCCAGCGGGTTGAGTAAGAAAAAGCAACGTGAGCTGGGCCTCGACCAGCTTGCGCCGGTGGGCAAGTTTTAGGGTCTGTGTGAGACCACATCACGGCAAGGCGCCAATACCGCGGAGGCGGTTCCAAGCATGCACCAGATAGGCGCTTGTCATCGAATGACCGCCTGAGAATTGGCAGAAATCTAGGATATAGCCGTTCTCGTTGCGCTGTTGCTCACACCGTAAATCATTCGCCTGGATCGTCACCCGAGGTTTGAAATCGCCATAGCGTTGATACATGGCCAGCGCTTTCATCACATCGCCCTGGTGGGTGTCGCCAATGGGTCGGCCGCTGATCGGCACTACGCGGTCCAGATCACCATGGATATGAATAATATTGGTGGGTGGGCTGGTGCAGCGATCAGGCACTGGCCGCCAGAACGTGCCGGCGATGGGGGCAAAGCCAGCAAACAAATCGCTGCGGTGGCACGCGATGGTCCAAACCATCATGCCACCAGCTGAAAAACCACTGGCCATGAACCGGTTGGGATCAAGCGAAAACCGCGTGGTAGCATCCTTGATCACCCCGGCCACATAGGCCATTTCCCGGGCCACATCGGCGTTGGGGTCTGATGGGGAGTTAGGCAGCGCCCAGTCTTCACCGGCTGATTTCAGCGCAATCAAAGCCACTCCCAGCTGATCAGCCACGCTCCTAAGCATAGCGTTATACACCACCGCCGCTGCCGTGCCACGATAGCCATGGGCATGAACAATAGCACCGACGGCACCGGTTTGCGCGCGCGTGCTTTCGGGCTGGTAAATGCGGTATACCCGGCCGGGTTCAGCAATTGGCACCGCACAATCTGTCTCCACACCACAGGCCAGGGCCATGCGGCCCACAGCCAAGGGCAACAAGCCACTGGCCAGGATCACACCGACCCAAAAAGCGCGAACCCAAAAGGCATGATGATAAAACCGGCGGCGATGAAACCGGCCACGATAAACTCGAATGTGATTGGACATGGCACGCGACCAAAGCGTAGCGGAGTGTAAACTCATGCACTATGCCTCAGCCATGGGCTTATCCAAACACCCTAACGCACAGCCCAACTCAACATCTCTGCCCCCATGAACACGCCCACGCACATAATATTGAGCTATGCGCTCATGACTCAGCGATGGGTCACCGGAAAGCAAACTGAGACGAGCGCACCTGCACCAGCCCTGGCAAGGCGCGATTATGTGGCCATTGGCGTTGGAGCTTTGGCACCTGACGCCATTTTATATGGGCTTTATGGCTGGGCGCGATTTGTCCAAGGGCTGAACGACCAGCGTATTTTCCGGGTCGAGTATTTTTCCGATACGTGGCAAGCAGTGCTGGCGATTGGCAACAGCGCACCACTTTACGCGGTGATGTTAGCCGCCGGTGTTGCCGCGCGAGTGCGTTGGTTGTGGCTGTTGGCGGCCTCGGCCCTGTTGCACGTGGCCACCGACCTGCCATTGCATCATGATGATGGCCATTCGCATTTCTGGCCGTTCACCATGTGGAAGTTTCAAAGCCCAGTATCCTATTGGGACCCGACCCATTTCGGCCATGTGGTGATGCCCCTTGAGATACTATTGTTCCTCGCCTGTGGCGTTGTGCTGTTTCGCCGGTTTACCGGCCTATACGCCCGCCTTGGCGTGGGCCTGGTCATCGCCGCCCAATTAGCCGGGTTTGCCTATTGGGCGTTTGTGTTCGGCTAGGCCGCCTCGGGCTCGACATCGAGGTCAACATCGCGCTCGGTCTTGGTGACGATGGCGTAGGATGCCATAGGGGCCTCGATATCGGACAGGCTTAGCACCTCATGGGCTAAATACGCGCCTGGCTTTGGGGGCGCGTTTGCCAGTTTTTCCAGGCTAGCGATGGCCGCCATCACTGGCACGTTGGGGCCGTGATCCTGATCCGCGACCAGGGACCACCGGGCGGTGCGAGCTTGTCCCAACCGGTCGCGGCCCGTGGCGCGCACCACCATGCCGCCGCGATTGCTCGTGAACAACCGGGTACCGCGCCGTGCCTTCTTGAGCCAAGGGGCGAGGCGCTCTGGATTGCTCATCCATTTCGAAAGCCAATCACGCGCCCGCAGCCAGGCCAGCGCCTCAAGACCATATTGTTCCAGGCGGGATTCCAGCCCCGCATAGAACCGCACATCACCTTCAACCCAGCACCGCTGACCCCACAGCGTGGCATCGGCGGTTTCCACCAGCGCCACCCGGCGGCGGCCCAGCCCTGGTATGGTCATCATCTGACCATCGCGCCAGCCCAGCGCCTGATCGCGCTTACCGCGCTGCCAAATGGTGACCGGCTGCCCGGCATAGCTAAGCACCGCTTCGATCACCGCCTGGCCCACCTCGCTGCGCCCGCCCGGGGTGATGGCGATCTGCAAATCCTGCACCTGCTGCCAACCGGCGGTAAGTTTAGCGATCACCGCGCCCGATAAGGCTGGGGTGGAGCTGGCGCCGGCGATGGCCACCACGCCCTGTGCGCGCGCGCGCTTATCCAACGCCGGGTGATAACTTTCAAGGTAATCGCTGGCATCGGCAAGGTCGATCACATGGCAGCCTTGGTTAATCGCCGCTTCGGCTAAGTGGTAATCCGCGCGTTGAAAGGGGCCGGTGCAATCCACCACAGCCCAGGGTTGATGGGCGCTGAGAAAACCCGCCACATCATCAGCACGATCGAAGGCCACGCCGATAACAGTGCGGTTACTCTCACCGTCATTCTGCTGACGCAAGTGCTGGGCGAGTGTTTCTGCACGGTCGGCGTTGCGAGAGGTGAGGATCAGATTGAGATCCTGATGATGCTCGCTGAGATGGGTTGCCAAGCGGCGGCCAAAGACACCCGTGGCTCCGATAATCAACACGGTTTTGGATTGTTCAGCCATTATGCTGCCTCCCGATAAATGCCCGCCTGGTGCACCAGCTCACCGAACCAGGGGTGGTGCAGGGTCAGGGCGAAGATGAACGCGCCGGGCCCATGCTGGTCCGTACAATCCCGGTGCTCGACCAGCAATTGCCCTGGCTCTAACCAACGGGGCAGGCGCAGGTCAAACCGCCCAAGCCGCCAAACATAGCCGGCGCTGTGAAACAGCAGCGCATCCGGCCGGGGCTCTAATGCAAGCGCCATGGACAGGCCGAAGCCGAGATATTCCTCAAGCCCCGTGGGCCCGGCAAAGCGCTTGGCCGAATGGATCACCTGGGGGAAACCCTGGCGGTTGGCGTAGAGCCGGGTCCAGACCTGTCCCCCATGGCGTACATCTTCCGTAACCGTTACCACAGACGGCACATCACGGTCGGTTGACAGGGGCAAGGGCGCCCCGAAAAGGCGAAGGATATTGGCCAGCAGATGACCCAGCGGGCTGATCCGGACCGCGGTCAAATGCCCGCGATAGATCGCCGTCGCCCGGTCGGCAAGCCGGTTGCTAAACCGCTGGCGGATTGCCGCCGGCAACAAGCCCCAGCCTTCAGCTCCCAACAAAGCCCGAAACCGCAGGTCACCCAGGGCTGGGAGGATACCCGGCGCATCGCCAAAGTTATTGCCGTCATAGTGGCTGTCATTGTCGCGGCCCTGTTGACGGGCGTTGTGTGCTGGATTAGCGGCACGGCCATGGCTCTTGGTTCCGCAATGCCGGTGGGGGCGATTAGCGACAACAAATGTTCTGGTGGAGTCCGCCCTGTGGGATCCACTGACCATTGCCCGCACAGGCCGTGACTTGGGCATCATTACCGATGCACGCTACCGGTTTGAGCGTGGCGTCGATC
>JBCCBF010000401.1:0-2169 GCA_039814445.1 Pseudomonadota bacterium | reverse complement strand
TCAGGCGATACGGTGGCCGCGGTGAACGAGGCGGCTCCTTTCTGGGAAGGGGATGAGGGCGGCAACGGGGATGTGGATATTGGTGGCGCGGATTCTTTCGTCATCGCCCGTGCTGCTTATGATTTTCAATTTATCACGCCTTTGATCGGTACCTTGATGGGGGCCGGTTTAAACAATGAAGTGCCCATCCGGGCCACCGCGGTGGTGCGTAATGAGCCGTTCTGATCCACCCCCTTTTATTGGCTCAAGCATTCGCCGGTTCTTGGGCCGTGAGGATGGCTCTGCTGCCATTGAGTTTGCCGGCGTCTTTCCGATTTTGGTGGCTCTGTTGTTGGGGTCGGTCGATGGTGGCCGTGCGCTTTGGATGGCGCGCAAGCTGAACACCGCGACCCAATCGGTGGGCGATATTCTGGCCCGTGAAGCAGTTGTGAGCGCTGATTTACTGGATGATGTCACTGATGCGGCAGCGCTGATTATCCAGCCGTTTAATGCCGATAGCCTGGGCTATGACGTGATTGGCATCCAATTCGATCCCGATGATGGGGATCCTGAAATTGCTTGGCGTGAAACCGACAACATGCCCATCGCGGGCGGCTTTCCCGAACGGGCGGATGGTTTGGGGAGCCCGGGCGAGGGCGTTCTGGCCATCGCCATGCGTGTCGAATACCGGCCGATCTTTATCAATGTCTTCACCGGCCCCGTGATCTTTGAGCGCACCGCAATTTTGCGCGGTCGCCAAACACCGTTTGTTGAATTCGCTGACAATGATGACCCCCCATCGGGATAGGACCTGCCCTATGTCAACGCTCATCCGCACGAAACTCTCCGGACAACATGCCAAACGGCGCGCCCGTCAGGCTGGTGGCATTGGGGTCATCTTTGCCCTAGCCGTGGTGCCTTTAATCGCTTTTGCCGGGCTTGCGGTCGATTTTGGCCGGGCGCTGTTATACCGCAATCAACTGGCCTATTCGCTGGATGCGGCAGCCCTGGCGGTTGGTTCCTCCATTGGCACCAAAGAGCAGCTGGAAGACCGTATGGATGCATTCCTATCGGTTAATTTCGGTGATATTGCCCTGGCTGATGAGGTGGATTTCGATTTTGAAATCGATGGTGAGTTGGTCACGGCCGAAGCCAGCCTGCGGATGCCAACCACCTTTATGGCGGTGTTGGGTCGGTCCTATTTGGACATCAATGTGGATACCGAAATCCGCCGTGAGATTAACGGGCTTGAGATCGCGCTGGTGCTGGATGTGACCGGGTCCATGGCGGGGTCAAAGATCGCGGATTTGCGTGTGGCGGCCCAGGCCTTGGTGGATGTGGTGTTTGGTGATGATCCCGAGCCGCTGCCCGAATTTTTGCGTGTCGCCATTGTGCCTTATTCCGCGGCGGTGAATCTGGGCGATGAGGCGCCTAGTGTTGCTAATACCAGCTGGATGGAATCCTTTATGCCGGCTGATATCGGGCTTGATCCTGATAACCCCGAATATTCATTTACCTCAATTGATTATGATCCTGATGATCCCTTGATGTGGAAGGGCTGTGTTGAGGCCCGACAGAATCCCCATGATGTGGAAGACACTTCCGCCATGGATGGTGGCTCATGGCGGCCTTACTACTGGATCAACTCTCTCGATAACAATTGGGCCACCGCCAGCACCAACAACAATAACAGTGCGGGTAACAATATGCGCGGGCCCAATATTGGCTGCCCGACCCCAATCCTGCCGCTGACCAATGTGAAGGGTGATATCGATAACGCCATTGATGATTTGGAAGCGTGGTCGCGCGGCGGCACTATGGGCAATATTGGCATGATCTGGGGTTGGCGGGTGCTGTCGCCCGAGCCGCCCTTTGACCAGGGGCTGCCCTATGATGAACCCTTGTGGGATAAGGCTGTGGTCATGATGACCGATGGCGATAACCAAATGTATAAATGGCCCAATATTCGGGACCATGATGATACTGACGGCGATGGCAGCACCACGGATAACGTCAACAACTCGTTTTACGACAGTGATTACGGCAGCTACCAGCGGGTTGAGGATGGGGCACTGGGCACGACCAATAAGAATACGGCGAATGGTCGGCTCGATGACCGCCTAGAGGATGTGTGTGAAAACATCAAAACCACGGGCATCATCGTGTTCACCATCACCTTTGGTAGTGGGG
>JBCCBF010000142.1:0-6970 GCA_039814445.1 Pseudomonadota bacterium | reverse complement strand
GTGACGTTCAACTCACCCACCGGCCCGGACACCCGGAACGGTCGGTTCTCACAGCTTTTGCGTAAACGCTCGGCCACAGCAATGGCGGTGTCCAAACCACTATCGGGCAGCACCACCGCAAATTCTTCACCGCCGATACGGGCCACCAGGTCAAAGCTTCGCGCCCCATTGGCAACCCGCTGGGCCAGTTCGCGCAGCACCTCATCACCCACGGCATGGCCATGGTTATCATTCACTTGCTTAAAGTGATCGACATCGAAAATAAGCGTCGATAATGGCTTTTTATTCTCAGCAATCCGGTCGAGCAAACGCCGGAGGTGAGCCAACAGGTACCGGCGATTAAACAACCCGGTGAGGCTATCGGTCAGGGCCAGTGACAGGCTTTCTTCGTAATTGAGACGCAGGCGTTCCTGATAACGTCGGCGGCGGATCTGGGTCCGCAACCGGGCCAGCAACTCGTTCCTGTCCATGGGCTTTAATATGTAGTCATTAACGCCAATCTCTAACCCCTTGGCGCTACGCTCCAGATCGCTCTCATCGGCAATCGCCAAAATAGGTATCTGGCGGGTCCGCTCATTGGATCGTAGATGGGAGCAAAACCGTAAGCCGTCCTCATTCTCCAAGGCCAGGGATACCACCACCAGATCGAAATCTTCTTCTTGGAGGGTTGAGACGGCTTCTTCCCCACGCTCCACCGCCCGCACATGGTGACGGTCGCGTACTAACGTCTCATTGATCTTATCGCGGTCTATGGGGCTGTCTTCGACAACCAAGACATAGCCTTCTTCGAAGGATTCTTCCTGGAGGTTGCTGTCGCCCATCAAAACGCCCAGCTGACCAGACGTGTTCTGACGCAAGCGCCATTCATCCATGGTCAGCTTAAGCCGCACCAAAGACCGCACCCGGGCGAACAAAGCGACATCATTCACGGGCTTCGTCAGGAAATCATCAGCGCCCGCCTCAAGGCCGCGGACCCGGTCGGAGGTATCGGATAACGCGGTCACCATAACGATGGGAATATGCATGGTGGCGGGGTCGGCCTTGAGCCGCTCACACACCTCAAAACCATCCATCCCGGGCATCATCACATCAAGCAGGATGATATCCGGGGATTCCGACTGGACTTTGTCCAAGGCTTCTTGGCCATTGAATGCCGTGACCACGTCGAAATACTCACGCTGTAGCTTGGCGGCTAGCAGCTTTACATTCGGTAAGACGTCATCAACGACAAGAACGCGGGCGGTCATGGGTGGTTCATATACCCGGGGTAAAATCACATCGGCCAATTGCCAGCCGACAAACCGGTTTGGCAATCAACAAAAACTATAACAATAGCTTACATCATAAAACATAGTTTTGAACCGTTTCGATGAGTTCTGTCACCGAAATCGGCTTGGCGATGTAATGATCGCAGCCGGCATCGAGCACCCGTTGGGCATCATTTCGCATGGCTAGCGCTGTCACAGCGACGATTGGCACGACAGACCAGCTGTTTGACTGTTTTAATTCGCGGGCCAGACAAAGACCCGATCGATCCGGTAATTTCACATCCAAGAGGATCGCGGAGGGTACTTCACCCCGAATCTCTAGCATGCGGAGAATCTGTAATGCATCACCGGCCGTCTCGGCCTCGACACAGCGCCAACCTTCCAGCCTGATCACATCCCGCAGTAAGCGCTGGTTGATCTTATTGTCCTCAATCACCATGATCAGCGGTACGCCTGGCAAAACCGGTGGCAAAACCGTTGAGCTGATCCGCGAGGTGGCATCGGGCACCACGGCGGCGAAGGGGAAAGACGTTTTATGCGGCACCGCATCGGGGTGAGCCGGGTGACACAACAACATAAGCCAACACCTGACTATGGGTTTGATAACGGCCAAGCGGCCATGCACAGGATGATATGGGGCGCACCCCATGGTGAGTGTTTGAGTATAGGCAAGAAAATAGCCCCATGACCACGCTTTGTCGCGATTGCTTATCCGTCAATGGACCGATAACCCGGCCTGCTAAGGGCGCCCCCCATTGCGGTCTGTGCCAAAGCACCCGGGTGCTTATTCATGACGAGCTTGCCGATTTGGCGGTGGCCCATCTGGATTGTGATGCGTTTTATGCCGCCGTGGAAAAGCGCGATAACCCAGAGCTTCAGCATCGCCCGGTGATCATTGGTGGCGGCCAGCGTGGGGTGGTGGCCACGGCGTGTTATGTGGCCCGGCTCCATGGTGTAAAATCCGCCATGCCGATGTTCAAGGCCCTGGCCCGGTGTCCCGATGCGGTGGTGATCAAGCCCAACATGGCGAAATACGCCGAAACCGGGCGCGCCATCCGCACTATGATGCAAGCCATCTCCCCGGCGGTAGAGCCCTTATCCATTGATGAGGCGTTTATCGATCTCCATGGTACCGAACGCCTGCACAACAGCATGCCTGCCGCCACCTTGGCGAAGTTATGCCAAGATATTGAAGCCAAGCACGGGATCACTGTGTCCATTGGCCTATCCCACAATAAATTCCTCGCAAAACTAGCGTCCGAACAGGATAAGCCGCGCGGCTTTACCATCATTGGGGCCGAGGAAACCGAAGACTATTTAGCGCCGTTGCCAGTCAGTGCCATTTGGGGCGTGGGCAAGCGGATGAATGAGAAACTCGTAAAGGACGGCTTTCATACCTTGGCCGACCTGCGGGCCAGTGATACGGCTAATCTTACCGTGAAATACGGCAAGATGGGCGCCCGGCTTTATGATTTAGCCTGGGGCCGCGACAGCCGCATGGTGAAGCCCGAACGGGACACCAAAAGCGTGTCGGCTGAAACCACCTTTAATCACGATATCAGTGATCACAAAACCCTCTCCAGCCTGCTTTGGCAGCTCTGTGAAAAGGTGGCGCGGCGGTTGCGTGATCAAGAGCTGGAAGGCCGCACCGTGGTGCTGAAGCTTAAAACGGCTGATTTCAAAATCCGCACGCGCAGTCAAACGCAACCGGTCAACATCCGCACAGCCGAAGGGATGTATCAGGCGGCCCACCCCATGCTTTATGCCCAAGCGGATGGCACACCCTATCGCTTGTTGGGGGTTGGGCTCGATGTATCCGATGACCCCAACAACGCTGGAGAAGATACTGATTTATTTGGCGATATGAAAGATTATGACCCCGCCTCACAACTCGAAGAGAAGCGCCGGAACCTGGAAGATCTGATGGCCGGTTTACGGCACAAATTAGGGGATACCGCCGTCCAGAAAGGCCGCAGCCTGGATAACTCCCAGGGTAAGAAAAAGCGTTAATTGGCGCAGCGGTCTAGGGCATCAATGGTCACCAACTCACCCTTGAGGGAGAATTCATCATAATCAATGACCAGGTCACGAACGATGCCATTCTCCAGAAGCGTCACCGTCATCTCATAATTGGCTTCGGTATTCTCATCGGCGAAATCAAAAAACGCCATGCGCACGGACCAGCCGGCACCGCGCAACATCTCATCGGGCTGTTCATCGGCACTTAACGCATCAAGGCGCTTACCAATCACGGCGTTCACCAGGATCGGGCCATCATCATCAGAACCGTCGAACATCACAGCGCCGAAGATTTTCTTACCGTTATGGGCGGCCTCTAGCAGCTCGAATGTATGCTCTGAAGGAAACAAAAAGCCTTCTGGGATATCCATCTGCTTTTCTTCAGGGCGGCTGAAATCGACCTCACCATCACCAGCGCCCTGCCGTTCAGCACTGCCGCGATAGACCTTGTGAACCCGGCCGTTATTTAGGTTCTTTGAGGTGAAGGAGAAGGTTTGGCCATCCTTTGCTTCCCAGGAGGAATAATCACTAACGTAGGATTGGGATCCACCTTCCAAGTAATTGTAATCTAGCTGAAATTTCTGTGTGGTGGTCCATGCCTCGCAGGCATCCCCCCACTCAAAAAACATCTCACCACTGACCGAGCTGATCCGTTGCATGTTGCGTACAGAGGTCATCTTCAACTGATAGATCGCTTTATGGGGCTGGAACGCGCGGTCAAAATCCGCTGGGTCATCCCCCGCCGGTGCGGCCACGGCCGCGTGGGCTATCAAAACAGCGCCCAGGGCCAAACCAGCACCCCACCACCAGCGCAACGCCCACCCCTTATCCCCCGCTTTTGCGTGAGAACGGACAGCTTTCGCCTGGGCTTGCGTGACTTGGGTGGCTCGCAACATGGGGGGATGGGCAATCTGACGGTGTTTAGGGGCAGTCATGGGGCCAGTTATCTCCAATCATTAAGCCTGGCTTTACGCGGTATAAGCATGTTTTTCGCAAGGACTTGCCAGGCAATTCATGGAAAAGTGTGCCATGGGTCAGGCATCACGACAATTGCCAATGCCGTGACTGCGCCCAAATGCGCGCCCATGAGTGATGCCAATGACGGCGGCAAAAGCCTGAAACGACTACCAGAATTAACCGCGACGCAGGATAGCGGTGCCTTTTTCCGTGGCCACCATCTCCACCTGCCAACCAGGGAATTCCTGGGTCCAGCGTTGGAGGGTCTGTTGCTCACCCACCCGGTTCGCGTCGTCTAAAACAACCACGGCCCGATCGGTTAGCCGATCGGCTAAAAGCGGTAGTGCCGGATACCGGGCTAAGAGATTATCACCGGTCACAATCGGGCCATCCACCACCAATAACTCAATCTGATCGGGTATATCGACGCCATCGGTGGCGTACCAATTGAACGATTGGCCTTGTATTTGATGGGGCACCAAGGGGGCCGAGGCGATGGTCATGGCCAGCGCTCCGGGCAAATCGCGTTCTTGCAACAACGCCGCGGTTTTTTGGGCAAAGGCTGCATCGTGATCAAAGCTTAACAACCGCGCGCCCGGCTTCGTGCTCAAAAGCTTTGATAACACAACCGAGGTTACACCGCTGCCGCACTCAACCACTTGGGTTGGGTCCAACTCAGCCACCAACCGAGCGATGAGCATCAAGAAATCAGGCGACGCCGCCCAGCCTCGTGTGGGCGGCAACCACCCCTCATCAACCCCCAGCCGGTAGCTCAAATTCTGGCGGTTTTCCAGCTGCTGGGTCGCATAGATCATGCCCCAGTTGATATTGCCGTTGGCGATGGTGTCCAGGCGTTGTTCCAGGCGGTCTAAACGCGCCTCGATTTTGGCAAAGCCTTCCTCGATCGCCTTCAATGACGCCTGGTCGCCTGTTGGTTTATCACCTTTGAACATGGGCTTTAGCTAGCCTCAGCCACCTTTACCTTGGGCAAGTTCAGCTTCACATGCAGCTCGCGTAGGCGCTCCGGCTCCACTGTCGCGGGCGCGCCCATGAGCAAGTCTTCGGCCTTTTGGTTCATCGGGAAGGTGATGACTTCACGGATATTGGGCTCATCGGCAAGCAGCATGACGATCCGGTCGATCCCTGGGGCCGAGCCACCATGGGGTGGGGCACCGAACTTCATGGCCGACAACATGCCACCGAATTGCTCTTCGAGCACGCTCTCAGGATAGCCCGCGATCTCAAAGGCTTTGACCATGATGTCAGGTCGGTGGTTCCGTATCGCCCCCGAGGACAGCTCCACACCGTTACAGACGATATCGTATTGGAACGCCTTAATCGTAAGCGGGTCCTGGTTTTCCAGGGCATCGAGACCGCCCTGAGGCATCGAGAACGGGTTATGGCTGAACTCGATCTTGCCGGTGTCTTCATCCAGCTCATACATGGGGAAATCGACGATCCAGCAGAATTTGTATTCGTTGGGGTCGATCAGCTCCAAATCATGGCCAATCTTGTTCCGCGCCGCCCCAATCAGCTTGGCCGCTGCCAAGGGCTTATCGCAGGCAAAGAACACAGCATCGCCATCCTTAAGACCCGCCAATTCCTTAAGCTGCTCTTGCGCCGCTGGCGGCACGAATTTGGCGATTGGGCCTTTGCCTTCACCACCGGCAAAGGTGATATAGCCGAGGCCCACAGCCCCCTCACCACGCGCCCAATCATTGAGTTTATCAAAGAAGCTGCGGGGCTTGTCAGCGACGCCGGGCACCGGCAGGGCACGGACCACGCCGCCCTTGGCGATCACGCCTTTAAACGCCTTGAACTCCACATCATCGCGCTCAAACACCGCCGTGACGTCAACGATTTCCAGCGGGTTACGCAGGTCAGGCTTGTCCGAGCCATATTTCAGCATCGCCTCTTCATAAGGGATGCGCGGGAATGGCGGCTTGGTCACCGCGCGCTTGGTGCCAGAGAAATCGGCGAATTCTTCGAACACGCCATAGAGGACTGGCTCAATCGCGTTGAACACGTCTTCTTGGGTGACAAAGCTCATCTCGAAATCGAGCTGGTAGAACTCACCGGGGCTACGGTCTGCCCGGCTGTCCTCATCGCGGAAGAAGGGAGCGATTTGGAAATAGCGGTCAAAGCCACTCATCATCAGCAATTGTTTGAACTGCTGGGGCGCTTGCGGCAGGGCGTAGAACTTACCCGGGTGCAACCGTGAGGGCACCAGGAAGTCGCGCGCCCCTTCGGGCGATGAGGCGGTCAGGATCGGGGTTTGGAACTCCATGAAGCCTTGATCGATCATCCGGCGGCGGATCGAGGAGATGATGTTCGAGCGCAGCTCAATATTCCGCTGCATCTTGACCCGGCGCAAATCGAGATAGCGATAACGCAGGCGGATTTCCTCGCCGTAATCCTCATCCGAGTTCACTTGAAGGGGCAGCACATCGGCATGGGATTGAATTTCCAGCTCTTGCACTTGGACTTCAACCTCACCCGTGGGCAGCGCTCCATTGATGGTCTCTTCAGTACGCTTGACCACCTTTCCGGTCACCGTAATCACAGTCTCGACCCGCGCGTCTTCCAATTGCTTGAATACGTCGGAATTGACCGTGGTTACCACCTGGGTGATGCCATAGCGGTCGCGCAGATCGATGAACAGCAGCTGACCGTGGTCACGCTTGCGGTTGATCCAGCCCGACAGGCGAACGGTTTCATCAACATGG
>JBCCBF010000381.1:0-2346 GCA_039814445.1 Pseudomonadota bacterium | reverse complement strand
GCTAGGCGCTCGCTGTTCAGTGGTGGCGTTTTCCAATGAAAGGCTGGGGCATCTTTAAGTGATGCGGCGCTTAACAGGCCATAAAAGGTGCCCGGGTAATTCGCAGCCGCTTCCAACCACTCACGCGCAGCCCGGTTCTGGCCCAGTTCGCGGTAACTCCGAGCTGCCCAGAAGGCACCAGCAGAGCGTTTCCATGGAGAGACGTTTTTACTCTCCGCCACCTGAATAAACTGGGCGGCGGCTTGCTCAAACCGGCCCAAGCGCCATTGGGATAGGGCAATGGTCCAATGGACATCATCCAGGTAATGCAGATCAGACCCGGCACTTGCTGTTGCCAGCTTGATCGCTTGGTCATACTCGGCTTGGTGGAAAAAGCTGGTGGCTATCTGGGCGCGGGCAATATCGAACTCATGGGGGTCTAAGATGCGCTGTGCCCCACTGGTCGATAGCTTGGCGAGGGCATCGCCGGGCCGGCCGCGTTCGGCCAGATTGCGAATGGACGCTTGTAGATTGGCCACTTGCCGGCGCATGGCGGTCGTGCGCTCGCGGTCGCTGCGATAGCGGCGCGGCACAAAACCATAATTCTCCATGGCCCCAATGCGGCTACGCCCCATCCGAGGACGCTCCGGGGCTGCGGCCCCTGCCGGTTTCCGCTTCATGGCCAGGCGGTAAATACTCGTGGCCGATGGATGATCACCATAGGTTTTCATCCAGGCCGATAATTCCTCAAATTTCGACCGGTATGCTGTGGGGTGCATATAACGCTGATACAGCACATGGCCCATCAGCACCGGATCGTCGAGCTTGTCGATCAGTGCATCGGCCGCATCCCAATCGCCGGTCGCTTGCACATCAAAGATCAACCGATAGCGTTTGGCGTCAGCGTCACTGATCACATGGATCGGGGCCACGTCACGCTCAGGCGGTGCGAAGGTGCGCAGGTTCAGGGTCGCCAAGGAAAAGGCTGGGCGGTTGGCGTTGTTATAGGTGCGATCAAAATCAGCCCGGGATAACGGTAGGTCCCCTTCGAACAATTCACCCGAACCCACCCGATCCATAAAGGTGCGCAGGTTCAATGACGCCATTTCAAAGAATGGCAACTGCTCGATCGGCGCTTTTTGCGCGTTCGGCAGGGTGGGTTTTTCTTGGGGAATGGGCAGGCCTGACGATAACTCGTCGGCGATTGCGCTGTGCGGTCCCTCGGCTATTAGGCTTGCCGTCATCACGGCGATGATGCCACCAACCAATATGGTTCGGCGACGACCGAGGCGACCATCCCCGGTCGCCAGCTGTTTCATAGCTACGGAAAATACGCCTTACACATGTGGGCTACAAGATGCAGTTTATGACAAATTCATATGAACAGCTATGCAAGTTTTAGGCATCTTTTATATATCAAGGGCTTAGCTGGCTGTGCGGCCAGAAAGTCGCGCTTTCACCTGTAGGAAATCAAGCCATACTTCGCGTTTGCGTGCCGGGCTGCGCAGTAAAAAGGCCGGGTGAAAGCTGGCCATGGCTGGAATCGCGCCCGCCCCATGGCCGGGGTCGTAATCATGCCATTGACCGCGATATTTGGTGATGCCGGTGGTCACGGGCAGCAAGGCTTTTCCGGCCGTATCACCCATCAGCACAATAATCTTTGGTTGAGCCAGGGCGATGTGTTTGGCGATAAACGGGCGGCAAATGTCAATTTCCCCGGGGGTTGGTTTGCGATTGCCCGGCGGCCGCCAATTGACGATGTTGCTGATATAGGTGTTCTCACGGGTATGGCCGATCGCGGCTAAGATGCGGTCTAAGAGCTGACCGCTCTTGCCCACAAAGGGGAGGCCCTTTTCATCCTCTTCACGCCCCGGCGCTTCACCGATAATCATGAGATCTGCACCCGGTTGACCATCGGAGAAGACAAGGTTTTGCGCTGTTTTTACAATGCTGAGGCCATCGAAATTGGCCAGTCCCTGGCGCAGAGCATCCAAGGTTTCGGCTTTTGCCGCCAGGGCTTGGGCGGCGATCACAGCCTCGGCAGTGCCCAAGGGCGCTCCCGCTTTATCATCACGCTGAGCCGGGTTGGGCGATGGTTGGCGCGTGGCGGCTGGCTTGGCGCTCGCGGGCGTTGGGCGGTGTTGGGACCAGGGTATCGGGTCCTCTTGCACGAGAATATCCACGCCCACCGCTGTGAACCAATCCAGGGCCGCCAAAGCGTCCGCGGCGCTTAAATCGTCACGGCTGGTCAGTGTATTGGGGTCAGAAGGTGCGGTGTCTTGCGTCATGGTCGAAACCGGCTAACAATCTACTATATATGGTTATAAAGCGCACCCTAAGCAGCCACGGGCTGGAACACAATCAATC
>JBCCBF010000167.1:0-6134 GCA_039814445.1 Pseudomonadota bacterium | reverse complement strand
GCAACCCGCCCATCAAGCCCCATTCCTCCGCCCAGAGCGTGAAGATAAAATCAGTTTGCTTTTCCGGCAGGAAGTTCAGATGGCTCTGGGTGCCTTGCAAGAACCCCTTGCCTGACACGCCGCCCGAGCCCAAGGCGATTTTGGATTGGGTAATATGGTAGCCCGCGCCCAAGGGGTCGGCCTCTGGGTTGATGAAGGTCAGCACACGCTGCTTTTGATAATCATGCAGCTGGGACCAGGCGATCGGCACGGCCACGGTAGCCAGCGCTGCGCCCAAGCCAAATTTCCACATCTGAACCCCTGACAGGAAGATCATCGCCCCGCCAGCGGCGGTAATCATGATCGAGGTTCCCAAATCAGGTTGCTTGAGCACCAACGCCACGGGCATGCCGATTAACACCGCTGGCACCAATAGGTTGCGCCAGCGTTTGACTTCTTCGATAGTCAGCGTGTGGTAATACCGGGCCAAGGCCAGGATCAACGCCACTTTCATGAATTCAGACGGCTGGATTTGCAGCGGGCCAATCTGCAACCACCGCTGGGCACCGCCGCCCATCTCACCGATCACCGCCACCGCAATCAGCCCGCAAATACCCAGCCCATAGATCACATAGGCGAGGCGGAACCAATAACGCAGGTCGATCATGGCCAGAAGCAACATACCAACCACGCCCACCCCCAGGCGGATCGCATGACGACTAGCCCAGGGATCCATGGCACCACCCGCGGCGGAATAAAGCGCGCTAATACCCACGCCACCAATGCTGAGGATCAGGATTAAGAGAACGATCGAGATGCCCCAAACCCGCTGGACTGGATGCCAATCACGATCACGACCACCAATATCCGCAAAGCTCATGACCGGCCCCTAAATTGGTTGATCCAGGGGGGTAATCACCCCAGGATTGGGATCGGCAGGCCGTCGCTCTTGGACCGCTTTTAATAGGTCCCGCGCGATGGGGGCAGCGGTTGAGGAACCACCACCGCCATGATCAACTACCACCGCACAGGCATAGCGGGGCCGGTCCAGCGGCGCATAACCGACAAACAACGCATGGTGTCGAAACTTCCAGGGCAAGTCTTCGTTCTTCACCCCAGCCAACCGGTCGGCCATAGAGATACGCTTGACCTGGGCGGTGCCGGTCTTACCCGCCATGGCCATCTCATCCTCGCGGATTCGAGCCCGGTAGGCCGTGCCGCGCGGGTGGTTGGTCACCCGGCTCATAGCTTGCAGCACAATATCCAAATGACGTTTTGAGACATCGATGGCCGGCGCTTCACGCACCGGGTTCCCCTCTCCGCCAAGCCGCCGGACAACGGTCGGGGTAACGGCAAAACCGCCATTGGCCAGACGCGCTGTCATCACCGCCAATTGCAGGGGCGTGGTTAGCATGAAGCCCTGACCGATTGAGGCCACCAGGCTCTCCCCCCGCTGCCAGCGTTCGCCCAGGGTGGCGAATTTCCAATCGGTCGTGGGAACCAGGCCCGGGCGCTCACCAGGCACATCAATCCCCGTGCGCATGCCCAAGCCAAAGCGACGCGCCATATCGGCGATCCGGTCAATACCAATGCGCATGGCCAGCTCGTAATAATAGACATCACAGCTTTGGGCCAAGCCATCGGCCAAATCCATAGGACCATGCCCGCCGCGTTTCCAACAATGGAACCGGTGATTGCCCAATTGCATATGACCACGGCAGGTAATGCGCTCTTCGGGCGTGATCGCACCCGCTTCGAGCGCCGCCAGCACGGTGATCATCTTAAAGGTCGAACCCGGCGGGTATTGGCCGCCAATGGCCTTATGGGTCAGGGGCGCGGCGGGATCGTTTAACAGCCCCTGCCATTTGGGCACGGAGATGCCATGGACGAAATCATTAGGATCAAAGCCGGGTTGCGAGGCCAGGGCGTAAACCTCACCACTGTGAATATCCATAATCACGGCCGACGCGCTGCGTTCTTGGCTCAACCGCTTATAGGTGTGCATTTGCAAATCAGCATCCAGGGTCAGGCCCATCTCGGCCCCCGGCTCGCCCTCATCCCGGGCTAACTCGCGGATCACCCGGCCCAGGGCGTTGACCTCAACCTGGCTGGTGCCCGCCAAGCCACGCAACGACGCTTCATGGGCGCGTTCCAAACCGTTCTTGCCAATCTTAAAGGATGGCAGGTTTAACAAAGGCTCGCCGGTTTGTTCCGCTTCGGATACAGCCCCCACATACCCGGTCACATGGGCAAAAGCCGGTCCAATGGGATAATAACGAACCGGGGCCACCTCAGTTTGAATACCCGGTAAATCCGGCAGATTGACCTCAACCTTTGAGACCTCATCCCAGCTGAGGTTTTCGCGCACGGTAACCGGGGTGAAGGCCCGCTTGCGCCCGACCTCTTTCAACACATCCTCAATTCGCCGCTCATCAATGGGTAAAAAGCCCTGTAAGGCATTGAGCGTTTCCCGCACATTGGGGGTTTGTTCCGCCACCACCACGAGGCGAAAAGCCTGGCGATTACTGGCTAGAGGAACGCCATGACGATCCGTAATCTCACCCCGCAAAGGGGCGATCAGGCGCAGGTTGATTCGGTTGTCTTCCGCCAACATGGTGTAGCGGTCACCCTCAAGCACTTGCAGCTGATACAAGCGGGCACCAAGCCCCGTAAACAAGGCAAGCTGGCCGCCACCAATGATCAGGGCACGGCGGGTAATGATGCGTTCGCGGTTTAAATCACGGGGCATCGAAGGGGGCGTCTCTCACTCCGGAACAGGACCGCCATTGTACATCATGGGGCCTCAGGATCGAGCCTTGTAAAACGGTGGTTGCCCTGAATAACCAGCCAGGCGATCAGTGGAAACAAACCGATCCCCACAACCAGATTGCTCAAAACCAGGCCCACGGGGGCGAAGGACCAGAAAATAAGCGAGACAAACAACCAACGCAACACTTCAACGAGCGCCACAATGGCCGCAAAGCTTACCCATAAAAACGGGAACGGTTCACGCAGAAACACCCGCCGTTGAATGGCCACAGGCCAATACACAAGGATCAGTAGAATGGCGTTTAATCCCAGCGGCACACTACCCAACACATCCATAAGCAGGCCGGTGATGAACACAAGGCTGATCGGCAACCAATTGGGGCGATAAACGGCCCATAGGAAAACAAAGCTCAACACCAGGGGCGGCATGGTGTTTTGTGCGACCACGGTTGGTAGCGGGAGGTGACTGGCCAAAACGGCCATTAAAAGGGTCAAAAATGGCAGGGTGCGGATCAACCAGCGCCCCATATTGCCCGGCCAGGATGCCTCACTCATCAGCGTTAGCGCCATCATTAGTGGGGCCGTCATCAGCGCGGCCAGTGTCGCCCGCGCCATCATCGGCGTCAGCGGCTTGAGCTGATTCATTTACCGGTTCATTGGCGAGTTGATTGATGGGGCCATCATTTGCAGTCACCGCAACGGGTTCATCAAGCCGAACCGATGGCAACAAACTCACATAGCCGAGGCGGGCCAGATCAACACTTGGTTGTAAGGCAATCCGTATACGGCGTCCTTCACCATCCACCACCACCTCCGTCACCGTACCCAATGGTAGCCCCGCCGGAAAGATACCGCCCACGCCACTGGTCAGCACCATGTCGCCCACGGCCACCGGCACTTCCTGACGCAGATATTGGAGTTCTGGTTTGGATTGGTTATTCCCAGCCACGACCAAACGGTCGCCTGTCTTCTCCAGCATGGCTGGGATCCGGCTGTTGATATCGGTCAGCAACAACAAACGTGATGATCGTTCACCCGCCGTTTGCACGCGGCCCACAACCCCCTGGGCCGTCATGGCGGCCATGCCGCGCATGACCCCATCATTAACACCGCGGTCTAACAACAGGCTACGGGCAAAGGCACCGCCGGTATCGGCAATCACCCGAGCCGATAACACAGGGTCAGCCCAGACCGCGTCCAGCTTCACCAATTGTTGTAGCTCACGGTTCTCAGCGCTCAGGCGTTGAGCGGCTATGTACCAAGCGCGCAGCCGGTCGTTTTCAGCTTTAAGCTGTTGGTTCTCTTGATAGATCGCGATCATGGAATAGCCGGTGTCGAGCACATTACCGACCGCTTGTGCCGGATCAGCTAGAACGCTGAATACTGGCGCCATGCCGTCAACCACTGTGGCTTTCACCTGGGCCACTGCGTTCGGGCGGGCCAGATCAAGGCCGATCAGCATCAAGCCCGTGACAATCAAACCAGGTGCCAACCAACGCAGACTAGGCGCTGGCTTTGCCACTGACATAACGCTGGTGGTGGGACGACGGCTTGCGTTCAAGGGTCGCGGGATCCGTTGCTAAAGGCTCATATCACCTGGTTTACTTATACCAGTTACATTAACCTATCGTATCTTAAGGATAAATGGCAGGGGCGGTATCGCAAGGGTTTCAAGCCCAAACCAGGCTGTGACCGGAAAGACTCTCGCGTTTGGTGGCCGCCTATCGACGATGGCTTAGTTATCGGTCACCAAGACATTGCGCAGCACTTTGATCTCTTCCAGCGCCCGACCGGTGCCCAGGGCCACACAGGTAAGCGGGTCGTCCGCGACAGTCACCGCCAACCCTGTCGCCTGACGCAAGACATAATCCAGATTACCCAGCAACGCCCCGCCACCGGTAAGAACGATGCCTTTATCAACGATGTCAGCCGCCAGTTCAGGAGCCGTATGCTCTAGGGCAACCTTCACCGCCTCCACAATCGCCGCCACTGGTTCGGCCAGGCTTTCAGCGATTTGTCGCTCGCTGATCATGATCTCTTTTGGCACGCCATTCATCAGGTCACGGCCTTTGATTTCCATCATCCGACCATCGCCATCATCGGGTGGATAAGCCGACCCAATCTCTTTCTTGATTCGCTCGGCGGAAGCCTCACCCACGAGCAGATTATGATTGCGGCGAATATAGGCGATGATCGCTTCATCAAGCTTGTCACCGCCCACGCGCACAGACCGGGCATATACAATGCCGCCTAAGGAGATCACGGCGACCTCGGTGGTACCGCCGCCAATATCAACCACCATAGACCCGGTGGGCTCTGTCACGGGCAATCCGGCCCCGATTGATGCCGCCATGGGCTCTTCAATCAGGTGAACCATGCGCGCCCCGCCGGCTTCGGCAGATTCTCGAATGGCGCGTTGTTCGACCTTGGTTGATCCAGAAGGCACGCAAATAATGATCTCAGGGCTCGCAAAGCTGGCTCGGTTGTGCACCTTCTTGATGAAATGCTTGATCATCTCTTCGGCGATATCGAAGTCGGCAATCACCCCATCCCGCAGCGGCCGAATAGCCTGGATATTACCGGGCGTCCGACCCAGCATTTGCTTGGCCTCGTTACCGACAGCGAGCACCTGGCTCTTGCCGCGCTGATTGGCGATCGCCACCACGGAGGGTTCATTCAACACAATGCCGCGCCCTTTGACGTAAACCAGGGTGTTGGCGGTGCCGAGATCAATGGCCATATCGGCAGACATAAAGCCGAGGATTTTCGAGAACATAGGGCGGGAGCTTTAATTAGGGGGCAACACAACCAAAGCTGGTTGTGTCTCATGACGTGATGGTGTCAGCATACACCCCTTTACCGGCGGTTCAACAACCCTGAAACCATCGCAATACCAGCGCGTTAGCACAAATAATTGAGTTTAAAGGTTTATGGCGGATGCGGGCGTTTGAATAACCCCGGAATCCTCATGAAAAACCCCAAGAGAAACAGCGCTGTGGCGGTCACTCTTGGGGCTATTTCGTAGAATCGATCAGCGGGCTTACTTACGCTGTTAACGCATCAGGGGCTTTGCGCTCGCGCTTCACAATCAACTTATTCAGGGCGTGGACATAGGCCCGACAGCTGGCGACCAGCGTATCAATATCAGCCCCAGAGCCCAGCACGGATTTGCCATCTTCGGTTAGCTTGACCACCACCTCGGCCTGGGCATCGGTGCCACCGGTGACCGCTTTCACCTCATAGCGTTCAAGCACCGCCTCATGGGGGAACAAGGCACGCATGGCGTTAAAGCAGGCATCGACGGGGCCCTGACCTTCTGTAGATACGGCTTTCTCTTCCCCTTCAATGACCAAGACCAAATCCGCTGTGTGCGGGTCTCGTCGACT
>JBCCBF010000165.1:0-6212 GCA_039814445.1 Pseudomonadota bacterium | reverse complement strand
TGGTTGGTGCGTCACAGACGTGGCTGTGTGCGCGGGCCCTGATCGCCGCCTGTTGCGGTGGCGCCGGCCCCGGCCGCACCATTGGCCCCGGCGAGCATGGCGTTTTGCAGGGCTGGTCCTTGGCCGAAATCAATGCGATGCCAGGCCGCCGTTTTGTAATGCTTGGCCATTTGATCAAGGGCTGCGGCGTTGCCTGGCTCCATCCTCGCGGCTGGGTCCACCACCTGGCCCTCAGCCGGGCCACCCAGCTCGAACCGTACGCCAGCGATCTCGGCATGGTCGGGGCGAAACACCCGGTCGGCGATCCGCATACGGTCTTCGGGATCATCACTGGTCAGCACTTGCGCCTTAAACGCACGCTCGGCTTTTGACCCGTCACGCACAATATCGCGCACGCGCCAGACCCCCTCACTATCGGCCCCGAATTTCAGGCTAAAGCGTTCCTGGGCACGGTATTTGTCGTGATCACCATCGGGGTCATAAACAGAATAGGTGGTGCCGTCCTCTTTTGTGCCAATCATGGCCGTGCCATGGAATTTATCGATATGGTCGACCTTGGCCTCCCGCGCCGCATCCAATTCACCATGCACGCGCATTTCCATCTCACGGCGCGCGCGACGATCCTGCAAACCCTCTAGCTTCGCCTGAGCTTCCGCCTCGGGCACGTTATAGGCCTGTTTGATTTTGAAATCGCCGTATTCGGCGTGGGGGAAGGCACAATAATAATTGCCTTCGGTATAACCGTCGATCCCAGCGCTTTGATAAAACGCCATGGATTTTGGCCCCTTACCGACCCAGGCCATGACTTGCCCTTGGGTCAGGTTGTCCGGGTCATGGGGGCCGTTGGGGTCAAACTCACGTTTTGGGTGATTGGCAATCGTATCAGCCAGCTCGCCGCGACCGTCCTCACGCAAGGCTTTGATAATGCGGTCTATTTTGCGGCCCGTGGCGGGTTCGCGTGACACCATCCAGCGATCATCAAAGGTCTGATCCGGGATCTCGAATTCGTAGATATAGGCTTCACGGCTGCCATAAACGGCCTGGGATAGATACTCAACACAATCGCCGCCGTAGTCCGAGGCGTAGAAGCCGTGCCCATACTCGGTTTTGTCGATCCGGTTCGCATCGAACCGGTCGAACATATTGTATGACCCGTGATAAAGCGTGACCATTCGTGAGCAAAAACCCCCTCACATCCCCTTATAGTCAAAAGCGTAACACAGCTTTACGGCCTTTGGCGATCCTATTGCCCCGGCCTTATTGTCTTGGTGTGGCTTGGTTCATGGCGGTGATGCGGAATTGGCTCGCTTGTAAATGCTGGGCGTAATGATGAATGGTAATCGGCCGCTTCACCCGCCCATTATCCAGCCGCTCAGCCATCACCAGGGTGATCAACCGATCTTCTGGTCGGGGATTAAGCCCCGGTTGTGGTGCTACCGCCGGGTCAAGCGCACGAGTTGTGGGGTCGATGGCTGCTATCACCGTGATCGCATAAAGCGCCATGGGCCAATCCTGCTCGTTGGTCACAATACCCGGCGATTGGAATTGGGCCAGCAGCGCCGTAAGCGGCATGGCGTTGCCCTCGATCATCATGGGCTCAGCTGACAAATTACGCAGGCGCGGAATGTCTTGGGCCAACAGTGCTGCCCACCAATCGAGTGCCGTCCGCGCGGCATCCAGGTCCAGCCCAGGCTGGATGCTGGCTAAGGCTTGCTGGTGGGTGAGGGCTTGATGGGTGAGGGCCGGGCGTGCTTGTTGTGCCTGGGGTTGATCCGCGCCCATGGCAAAGGCAGCCAGGATGAACCCCAGCGCCATGACAACGCGCCCTGTTGAATACACCATGACCCTGTCTCCCCTATCCCTAACCTGACCCATAGCTAACCGTAAGCTGTGGCCCGCTTCAAATCATTAAATCGGTTGTTAGACGTGGGGGGCGGCCGGGGCCTTGGGCGTTCTTAATCAAAAATCTCTTCGAAGATCTCGCCCAGGATCGATTTCCGCTTTTTATAGCGGGGCTTGTAATATTTGCCGTGGGATTTGTGATGGCCATGATGCCCGCCATGGTGGCCCCCGTGATGTCCACCATATCCGCCATGATGATGATCATAGGGGTGTGGGTCATGGTAGCGGCCGGATTTGCGCGCACCGGGCGGTGGGGCGTAGGGATCGGCCTGGTGGTTTGCTGATTGCGGGCGTCGCGGGCCATGACCATAGTCGCCGCCGCGTTTTTGCATTTCATCATCAAGGGTGCGTTGGATGATCTTGTCCAACTCACCTCGATCGAGCCAGACACCGCGGCAGACCGGGCAATAATCGATCTCGATCCCCATCCGCTCTGTTTTTATTAAAGTCTCACCGTCAATCGGACATTTCATCGTTGTTTCTCACCAGCCATAAACCTATTGCCATTAACCCTTTCCCATGTGGGTTTTCGGCCAGGTGGCGCAAGTCTTTTTACGGTTCTGATAAGGCTATTTTAGTGGGTTAGAGCGGCGATTTTTAATGTCAGCCAAGCCTTTGGCCGCGACCACGGTTGAACCGCAGATAGCGTTCATACGACATCTTATTGCGCCGGCGGTTCATGTATTCTTTATGGGAAAAGCCCTGGGATCGCCGCTCATGCTGTTTGGCCGCTGTGATCAGATACTCAATAAACGCGCGGGCGCTGCCATCAACCTCAAAGTATTCTAGCTCCAGCTTTTCCAACGCCGCCAGGGTCTGGTCTTCCGATGGGAATTCCTGGAGAAAGCCTTTTAGCTCCTGGATCAATTCCTGCTTAAGTTTTGGCGTGGACGCGCAGGCGTCAAAAAACTCGTCCAGGACCATGTCGATATCACCGTCATAATCCTCTTCCCAGCATTGGTAAAAATAAGCAGTCCCGAGGGTTAGCAGATTTTCATACCGGCGTTCGAAGGCGTTTTTCGGATCCATGGTCAGGGGCTCCAGGACGTGATGGTTATTGATAGAGCCCTGGCATGGGCATGGTTTTCCGGGCCGCGGCTATACGATCGAATTTGTCCTCGGCCAATTGGGCGGTAGCAATGCCGATGGCCTGGCGAACATGGCTGGTTTCCCGGCCCATCACCACGGTTTCAAGGGCGGTGGAGAAGCTGTCAAAAACCCGTGGACGTTCGCTTTGATCTTGCGTGTTATACACAGCGCCAAAGCCATTTTCTGGCACCACGGTGTAAAGCTGGGCTCCCATGTCCCCAAGGCCGGTTTCGGGATCGATCTCGGTCACAACATTGGGCTGATAGATCGGCATGACGGCGGGTACGCCCTCAGGGTCACGCACATGAACCGCGAGGCCCGCCTCATGAACATCAATGCTCATCAGGCTTGAGCCTTGGGGAAAGCCGTTCTGAAGGAACTGGCCCATCTGGCTGACAAAACGCTTACCGCGCCAAAAATTGAGCTGGCTGGGGTCCACAGGGGCGGCGAATAAATCCTCGACCGTGGGATCGCCAGGATTGATGTCTTCCAAGCTGGGCGCGCGGAGTTTCGGGGCCATTATGCAATCCTTTTGATCGTGATTAGTGGCGCAAGCCTGGTGGTAGACCGGGCGCCATGCCGGGCCCGCTGCTGCCGGTGCTGGCCGGGGTGGTGGCGCCGTAACGCTTGGTATCGGCCTGGAAGCGTTCTTGGGCCAAGGCGCTGACCATGGACACAGCCGCGCGGGAGAGATGGGCGCCTTCCGGCCGTTGCAAGCTCTCCTCTAGGGCTGTGGTCATATCGGCAAACCGGACGGTATCACCATCATCCCGGGTCATATCATGGGATATGGCGGCCCCGTCCTCATGCAGGATCACCCGGGTCGGGGTGCCAGGGGTGACCAGGAGGGATGAGCCTTGGGGCCCCATGGGCTTGTCCCGGTCAAAACGCTCTCCGGCAAAGTCCCCGTCGTCAAAGCCCTGGAATGACGGTAAGGAACGGCCTTGATCATCGCTGATCCGGACCATCAAACCGCTCTCGTAAAGGTCGATTTGGGCGATCTGTGCGTGGGGGCCGTATTGGTCCGTCACCGCTTGCGCCACCATGGATGCAACCCGGCGGGCGCGCCAGGCGGTCAGCCCTTGGCCACCGGCCTCATCTGGGCCATCACCCATAAGGGCGGTGAGATCGACAAAGCGATCATCATCATCACGAGACCCGGCACGGGCTGTGTCATGGGCCACGTCACGAGATTTGCCACGGGCCGTGCCCGGCAAGGCCTGACCCGCTGTTGTTTTATCCTGGGACATCAGGGCACCTCTTATAAGGGGAGAGAGAAGGTGTCTTATGGTTATGGGGGAGGTGTTACGCCTTTGGCGCGAAAGATTGAAGCCTTTTATCAAGCCTCATGATGCTCAGCGACGGGGCAGTGGGCCAGTTGGTCACTGATATTATGCCCTTCCGTTATTACCGGCTGATGTTGCCCCTATCCGATGATGGGGCGGCGGTGACCCATGTGCTGGTCTATGTGGTGCCCGGTTTCTGGTGGGCGCAAACCGCCAGTGATATCCGGCAGAAAGCGACACCCGAATGACCGGTTGGCCCTCAATTAGTGCGGTCGGAGCGGTGTGTTGTCGAGACGAGGGCTGCGCGGCGGCTCGACCGCACCATGGTCCTTGACCGCGTATTTGAATTCCTCTTGCGCCACATAATGGATTAGGCGGTCGGCAAGCGCTGTCAGGTGCTGGTTTCCCGGCTGGGCCATGGTGTGTTCGATTGCCCGGTAGATATCCTGGTGCGCCTGGGGTTTGGCGTCGGGCTTGGTTTTGTCGGTAACCATGCCGAAACTCGCCTGCTCGTCGATTTCGCAGACTAATGCGCCGAGTTTCGGCTTGCCGGTCTCGGGATCGCGGGCATTGACCAGGGCCGGGTCGACCACCGTGTTGCGGATCTGGCGGCCATTGCCCATGCGGATGCTAAATGCCATCCCCGCCTCATGGATCCCGACCCGGGTGATGTGGGGTTGGGCTTTGGTGTTCACGGGGGCCGTGGCCATGGCGGCGAGGCTAGCCGGATTGATGGCGGGTTCGGTGGTCCCGTCAGTCGGCGCCGCGGGTTCGGCCGCTTGGGCCTTAGCCGCCAGGGCTTCTTGTGACATGCGCACTTGCAGCACCATGCCTTCGCGCAGGCTTTTCACAAACCGCTTCGCCCGCCACTGGCGTAGGGCCTGGCCGTCCTCGGGCCGGTCACCGATATTGATAAAGCGGGGGATATCGTCCGATGGGGTAGCGTTGGTCATAGGCTTGGCTTTTGGCTGATGGCCCGGGCTAGGTACAGGCCGAGATTTAGTGCATTAGGGTCAAGAGTAGGGCGCTTAATGGAGGCGCGGCCCCGATGATGATCCTGAGCGTGGCCCAGAACTAGGCCCCGAGCCAGAACCGGCGGAAGCGCTTGGGGTCGTGGCGGCTCTACCCTGGGCTTGGCGGGTGGCGCGGTCGAATTGGGCGTGGGCCATGCGTTCGATCAGGGTGTCGTGGTGCTTGGCCAAATGCTGGGTCTCGGGGGCCGCTAGCACCTGTTCCAGCGCGGTGTAGATATCGGCGTGCACCGTCGGCGTTTGCGTGGTGTCACCGCCTGGATAGCTGAGCGCTTGGCTCTCGACTCTTGGGCTATCAACCCCTTGACCATCAACCAGGACCACTGCCGCGTGCACATCCCCGGGATCGGTTTGCCCCGCCAAATGGCGCAGGGCGCGGGGCTCGAAATATTGATTGGTGCCGGTGGTGCCATCGGCGAGGCGTAAACTCACCTCCAGCCCGGCAGCATAAACCGTGGCCCCGACCAACTCCGTGCCGGGCCCGGCCATATCCACCATGGTACCCACAAACCCTCGCACAAACTTCCGCGCCCGGTCCAAGGCCGGATCCGCCGCCGCGTCGGGTCCTGAGGCCAAATTCACCACGCGCCCAGCCGGCGCATCACGGCGTTCATCCAACAGTCGTTGCAATCCAGGCGAAGCCATAGCGGCACCTCATAAAGTGAAGAGCGGAGGGCGAAGGTCTATTCGCTGTTATGAGGGGTTTGGGTGAAAGGTAATAATCTTAATATGCTTCAGTTCAGCTCAGGTAATCTAACTATATCTTTAACATCCTCATAAAGCGATTTTGCAGCCCCAATGAAATCACTCTTTTCTGGCTTTCTATTTTTGGTCTCATCCCACGGATTATCAAAGCCTTCATCTTTCAGAAACACAGCAGTCGCCATGAGCTCAAGTGCCACTG
>JBCCBF010000252.1:0-4452 GCA_039814445.1 Pseudomonadota bacterium | reverse complement strand
CGCGTCTCACCACAAACGGATCAGACGTTGCACCTTGGGAGGTGAATTCCAGCCTGTGGTCACCGAGCGGGAAATATATCGCTCTCCTCCAATCCGACGGAACAGACCCGCTGTTATTTTTCGTGATGAATATTGAACTTTGGACCTTCGTGCTCGCGGCTGGAACGGCGATTTTATTCACCGTTTTGGAGCGTAAAGGTCTCACCGTTCCCGCGGCGGTCCGGGCTGGCCGCGCCTGGGTGGCGGGTGAAGTAAGGCCAGCGGTGCCCTGGTGGGAACGGCGCCGGATGATTGATTACCGGAAGTAGTGATGTTGATGGCTCATAACACAAACCCCAAGGATGGCAGGTTCACGCCATGAGTAAGCGAGTAGTGATTCACTTACGGCCCGATGTGCCGGTGGAATGCGATTTCTTAGATGCCTATGCGGCCATGCCTCGGCGTGCCGAATGGGTGCGACGAACATTGTTGCGCGGCTTTGTGGAAGAGCAACGCCGCAGAACCAATAGCGATGATGACCCCTATGAGGCCGCTGCCATGTTGGAAGCAGCCCTCAACGGTTCCCCCCTGCTTGGCGGGAACGGCACGGATTTGAATGGAGAGGACGGATCATGACACGGAAAAGACAGGCAAAATTGGGCCTTGTCGCCCTCGGCACCGTGCTGGCACTCAGCGTAACGAGCGAGACAGTGCTTGCTGGTTTTGAAATTGTCGACCGGCCGCCCGAACCCATTGGTGGTACCGGTGAGGACGAAGCCCTGGTTGAGGGGTTTGGTAAAGATCTGCCGCTTGATTTGGTGGTGGCCCAGATCGTCCCACCACGTTTTCAAGTGGTGTTTGAGTTCGACGTGGATCGCACGGCGACCACATCCTGGGCCGGCGGTCGTCCGTGGCGTGATGTGCTTACCGAAGCGGTGGCCCCACTTGGGCTGTCCTTTGTGGAAGACGGCCAGGGCAGCTTGATGGTTGTGCGCGCCGCCCCGCGGGTGGCAACCCCCGAAGAACAAGCCTTGGCCGCATTTGGTGAGGGCACTATGGCCGGGCCGGAGGAGGTACCTGCCTGGACGGCATTGGGTGGTTCGACCTTACGCCAGACCCTGGACGAATGGAGCGGCCAATCAGGCTGGGTCATCGCTTGGGAATCCGAGCGCGACTATCCCTTGCGCGCCTCCGCTGAGTTCTACGGCGATTTTGAGACCGCCGCTGGCAACTTGATCCGTGCGTTCTCTCGGGCCCAACCCCCAGTCCGCGCCACCGTTTTCAAAGGTAACCGCGTCATCGTCGTGAGCAGCGGCGACGATCGGCAAGATTAAGGAAAGTAGCCATGAGTAAGTTTACAATTTTCCAAAAGGCCGCGAGTGCTTTTGCCGCTCTCGTTATCTTAGCGGGTTGCCAAAGCTTTAACGCAGCAGAAGTGGCCATGCAGGTAGATGCTGCCGAAGCACGGGTTACGATGGACCGTTTCGTTGAGCGGCCTGGGCCACTGCGGGCGCCAGATACCATTCAAACGGTGGATGGGATTTGGCTTGGCGGCGAAAGCGTCCGGGTGGCAAAAGGCGATCCACTACCGCGATCCACCGATATGGTGACGCTGATTTCAGCGGAACCCCTCGGTATTCAAGATATCGCTACAGAAGTGACGACCCTGACGGGCATACCTGTCATTATCGACTTTGACAGTGGCGGTGGTTTTGGCGGTATAGAGACAGGCGGTGGCGTTCAGATTGACACTTTAGAAATACCAGATGGCGGCCCAAGCCTTGGCGGCCAGCTGGGTGGTGAAGTATCTTTTGATGACTTTGATGGCGGTGGTTTTGATGGTGGCTTTGACACAGGGGCCTTTGTTACACCGGCTTCGGACACTATCCAGCTTTCGTATTCGGGCCCATTGGGTGGCTTGTTAGATCTTTTATCGACGCGGTTTAACGTCTCCTGGGAGTATCGCAACGGGGCTATCCGGTTCTTTGATATCGAAAGCCGTGTGTTCACGCTTTATGCCATCGCCGCCCTGTTAGATTCCACTGCCAATGTGGGCACATCCGCTGAAGGTGAGGGGGAAACAGGTGGTTTTGAGTTGTCCTCCGGTATTGAGGCATCAGCCAGCGTTGCCACAGATGTGTTCAATGAAGTGGTCGCACAAATAGGCGATTTGATCGGTGCTGGGGGCGCAATATCATCGTCCCCTACCACTGGTACGATCAGCGTAACGGCGCGCCCTCATGTCTTGGATCGGGTGCAAAGCTTTGTAGATGAGCAAAATGAACGTCTATCACGGCAGATATCGCTCAATGTTCAAGTGCTGTCTATAGAGATTGAGCAAACTGATGACGTGAACCTCAACCTCGGTCTAGTCTTAAACAATGCGTTGAATATCACCACTACTACACCGGGGGCGCCGATCACGCAGGGGACCGCTGGTGCCATTAGTGCTGTGGTTTTAGACCGCCCGGATACGCCTAACAGTATTCGAGATAACCTGGCCGGATCACAGATTATTGCCAATGCCTTAGCAACAGAGGAAAAAGCTTCGGTCATTACCGGCACTAATCTGATCACTATGAATGGTATTCCAGTGCCGTTCCAAAACGTGAACCAAACGCGGTTCATTGCCGAAGTCTCAGAAGAAACAGAGACAACGGATGGAGAAAGCTCGCGGACCATCACCACGACTGTTGATGATTTGATCACAGGCTTTTCAATCTCCCTAACGCCTCGGATCATTGCTGATGGCGGTGTGCTGCTTCAATATTCAATCAACTTGTCTGAATTGGTGTCTTTGACGCAAACCAACTTGGGTTTAGGAACAGACTCTCTTGCATTCGTGCAAATTCCTTCGGTGGATATCACGACATTCTTACAGCAAGCTGTACTTCGCAGCGGTCAAACCCTTGCGTTGGCTGGTTTTGAGCAGGCAAATAATCAAACTGTTGAAACTGGGCAGGGCGTGCCAGAGAATATTGCTTTAGGCGGGTCAAAAACAGCGGAGGTGATACGCGAAATGACAATAGTGCTGATCACGCCGAAGATTATCGAGTCTCGAGATTTGCTGCGTGGCAACGTCCTGTAACCAGCAGACGCAGACAAATTTCTTAGATGAATTAAAAAGGGGCGCGTGGCGCCCCTTTTTTGGTTTATCGATGAAGTGTGTTCAAAACGACTCGTTAATGATTGGATTCCCTAGGCCCGCGGCATTTCTGTTCGCACATAAACCCTGTTGCCTGTTATAGTAATATGACTTGGGAAGGGCTATTTACCCAAGGCTAGGGGATTGGCATGGAAGGCACTGAGCAATCAGGGGTCATCACGATCGGTGAAATGGAATATGCCGTTGGTATGTTCTGGCAAACCGCTGAGGACCCGAAAACCGTAAAGCGAGAAGCGAAGTTAGCGGCCAAGCAGGAGGCTATACCCGCTGATCTCTTCGTTATGCGCGAGGGGTTTGTGGCCCAGTGGGCTATTGGTTGGACCTCCTATGGGCATAAAAAGGATATGCCGGCCGCCGCCGCCTGCCTTTCAGAGGTGCTTACTGGGAATTGGTTGGCGGTCTTTCGTGTTGATGGCGGTTGGTGGTTTGCAGCCTCACGGCGTGATGCCATCCTGCCCGATGGCGATATTCTCTATGACAACGAGGATGAGCCCCGCACTCGCTTTGAGACCGAATTCGTTCGCGGCGGTTGGGATCGTGTTTTTACTCCCGAAGAGTGGGGTATGGGGGCCGACAGTACGCCCCTTGAAGAGGTTATGGCTGGGCAAGATGAGCCTAAGCTATCCTATCTTCTGGATTTTTATTCCCGACTGCCAAAATCAGTAAAGATAGTGGCCGCCGCATCGGTTATCGGTGTTGCTTTGGTCGGTTATATTGGGGTTGAGGTCTACAGCTCTATTGTCGCTAAGGAGAGCGCTGAACAAGAGCGGCTGGCTGCTCAAGCCAGGGCTGCGATGCAAGAGAGGTTGGCAGCAGAGGCGGCGGAAAAGGCAGAGCGCGATCGTTGGCTTAAAAGCGATATCGTGGACCGGGTCTGGGAGAAAACCGCATCTCCGGGCCAATGGGCTTCGTCCTGTGCCGCAAGCTTAGACACATTGACAGTTGAGGTGCCTGGTTGGCGTATGCGCGGCATGGCTTGCAGCAAGTCAACCGCCACAGTGCGTTGGGATCGGATGGAGTCAGGATCCATTTCATCGGCATATTACGGACTGCGTGGTATCGCTGATGTGGCGATTGATGACACGGGCGACCAGATGGCTGCATCGTTAAGGCTTGAAGGCCTCACCGAGCGCGGTGACCAAGTCGCTTGGAAGATGCCCGAAATCAAAGAGAATTTTCTTGAGTTATTCCAGGGTCTTAACTCAAACATAACGTTAACAGCCGTAGCTCGCCCGCCCCAGCTTGACGAAGAAGAGTTGTTGGCCCGAGGTGGGCCGCGACCCCGTCCGCCGCAACATTTTGCTTTT
>JBCCBF010000046.1:0-12665 GCA_039814445.1 Pseudomonadota bacterium | reverse complement strand
GTGAGCGCCTTTCCGAGACAGCGCCACAAAAGAACGCGCTTCGACGGGACGAAAAAGGGATTCAACCTCGGGTAATATCCGCGGCCGCCAGGCGCGCGCGGTTTTCCTCACGCAATGGGGGGGCGGGCCGGGGTCCACGATCCAGCCAGGCTTTGATTCGGTAGCTCATGGCCCCGCCGGCGCTGTCCATTAATTGGTTAAGCCGGGCTGCGTAGACCGCCCAATCGCCCGTGGCGTAATATTCTGCCCGGGCCATCATTAAATCCCGTTCCGCCTGAGGGAACGCGCGCAATGGTCCATTAAGCAGCTTTTCCATGGTCGCCACATCACCAGCGTGAATGTACAAACCAGCCTTGGTTAAGGCTTGTTCAATGCCGCTGGTTAGCGCTCTAAATTTCTTCTCATCCAGGGCATAGGCCTCAACCGCATCATCCAGGCGGCCCAATTCAGCCAGGGCGCGGATGCCCAGCATGCGGATGCTGGTGTTGCGCTCACCAATCTCGGACCCTGCGATATCGACCACGACTTGATACTGGCTGCGGATCATGGCGGCATATGTGCGGGCAAAGTCGGCGTCTTTTGCGTTGCTCTCGGCGACCGTGTCCATGATCGCCAGCCCGGCCTCTACCTCACCCTTCTCCATCAGATCATAGGCCTGGGACATGGCTTGATGGCCACGCATGGCGGGCATCGGCATAAACCGATGGGCCCACCGCTCGTAATACCGGGCGCGTTCGAAATCGCGGCGGATCATGGCGGTGAAATACCGCATATAAAAATGCGGCACGACAAAGCCATAGAGCAGCCACAACCCAATCGACAGGGGTACCGCTAAGGGCCAATCAAACTGGTGCCAGGTAAAGACGATGACGCACAGCCCCACATACCACAAGGCGGCTTGACCAGCGCGAAGCCTGGCATAGCGGGCGGCAAAGATGCCGAAGGTGATAATCGGCACCCACATAAAGATAATATCAGGCGTCATAACTGGGGCTTGAGTATCGTGATTAGACGTGGCTTCACAAGCAGTAATCCGCGGCCGCCACTGGCGCGTGGATCATAAAAAAAACCGGGACGCTAGTCGGGCCCCGGTTTTCGATGATCAAGAATAAGCCGCGTCGATTAACTCGCCACTTGGTGCATATGCACATCCTGTTGCGGGTAGGGGATCGAGATATCATTTTTGTCGAACGCCTCTTTCACCGCTTTTGGCAGAGCAAAGGTCACGGGCCAGAAATTGCTCGCGTCACACCATACTCGGATGGTGATATCAACCGAGCTTGCGCCCAGATTGGAAACCTCAACAAACGGTGCCGGTTCACTGTGGATGCGTTCATCGGCCTTGATCACATCTTTTAGCACATCCATGGCTTTATCCATGTTGTCGCCATAACCAATGCCCACGACCAACTGCACCCGGCGGGTATCATGGTGTGAGTAGTTCTTGATCGCGGTACCCCAAATATCAGCATTGGGTGTCACGATCTGCACATTGTCAGGGGTCGTCAGCTCGGTGGTGAAAAGTGAGACATCAGCGACGGTACCGGCCAGGCCCGCCACTTCCACATAATCACCGGTTTTGAAGGGGCGGAACAATAACAGCATCACGCCCGCGGCGACGTTTGATAGCGTGCCTTGTAAGGCCAAGCCAATGGCCAAACCGGCGGCACCCAAGATGGCGACAAAGCTGGTCGTCTCGACGCCAAAACGCTCCAGCACCGCAATGACGGTAATGGCAATGACGAAATACTTGGCCAGGCTAGCGAAAAAGCCGCGGAGCATGCTGTCCACGCGCTTCACACGGCCTAAGGCACCACGAACGGCGCGCCCGACCCAGCCTGCGGCGATCAAACCAAGGATGAGGATCACAATGGCACCGATCACATCGAGACCATATTCCGTGACCATACCAAGGGCTTGTTCTATCACCGTCTGTATTTGGACGTTTGCTTCTTCCATAGGGTTATTCCTTATTCAAATTCGGCTTTTGGCACGCCGTAATACAGGACAGCCGTCAGCATAGCGGGCGGTTACCTAGCAAAGTGTTGGGGGGCTTGGCGACCCTTTTTTGTTTATTTGCGGCCGTTGGCTAAGTCTCAGGGGTCGCGGTCAGCGGTGCTTTAAACAAATCATCCGTGGGTTTCTCATTCCAAAAAGCCACCTGGTAAAGCCCGCCTTGCCGGTCCAGGCAAGACACAGCGCCGGTGGCCGTTTTCAAGGCCGTATCCCGCGCGCGCCGGGCAAATTCACCGGGCACCAAATCCAAGAAAAACCGTAAGATACCGTTCGATGATACCAGCAAGATCACGGCGTCTTCCGCGGCTGATGTCTGGATGTCGTGAACCAGCAATTTGAGATTGCGGCGCAGGTCACTGGGATCGGGTTGCCAATCAGCCCGGTCAGGCCATTGGCCCCGGTCATTCCAGGCGCGTACGGCAGTTTCGCCGTGGCTTTCGATGATCTCTTCGGTTGTTTTGCCACCCCAACTGCCATAATCGATCTCCCGTAATCGTGGGTCGATCTCGACGGCGGGCCCGGCGATCAATGAGCGGACAATCTCAGCATATTCCACGGTGCGCTTTAACGGCCCGGCGATGATACGGTCGGGGGTGACACCAGCCGCCTTAAGGCTTTGACCCAGGGTCTGGGCCTGGGTGTGGCCCGTGGGCACAAGCGGCATGTCTTGATCCGCACCAACCCAAACCGGTGTGTCATCAGGGCCAAACGTATTGCCATGGCGGGCCAGTAACAATTTTATCATGCGCTCTCCACCAGTTCGCCTTCGGCGGCGATCAGTTTTTCCACCATGGCCACATCCTCCGGCGCATCAACCGACCAATGGGTGCGCCCACGGTAATCCACTTCCACCACCTGGATTGGAATGCCATGTTCTAGGGCGCGTAACTGTTCGAGTTGTTCCACCGCTTCTAATGGCCCCATGGGCAGGGCACACAGGCGCGTCAGCGTTTCACGGCGATAGGCATAAAGCCCGATATGGCGATAGACCGGCGGTTGGTCATGGTCACCACGGATAAACGGGATAACACGCTTCGAGAAATAGAGGGCTTTGCCGGTGTGATCGAAGGTCACCGTGGTCCCGCCCACCTGGCCATCGGCTTTCGATTGCACCAAATCCGCTACTTGGGTTGCGGTCATGCGCACCGCGGGCGTTGCCATGGGCAAGTTTGCATCCGCCCGCATCGCTTGCACCAACGCGCCCAAAATCCAGGGTGGGGTGAGGACCGCATCCCCTTGTAGGTTTAGCACCACATCGGGTTTTTCGGCCATCATATCTACCGCTGCGAGGCTGCGTTCCGTACCGTTGCGGCAGGTGTCAGGCGTCATCATGGCGACACCGCCAAAACCATCCACCAGATCGGCAATGCGTTGATCATCGGTGGCCACGACCACCTGATCCACCCCATCCACAGCATCAGCAAGGCGCCAAACCCGCTCTAACATGGGCATGCCGGCGATCGGTGCCAGGGGTTTGCCAGGGAATCTGGAGGAACCGTAACGGGCTGGAATGATCACCGCGACCCGGGTGCTTGATGCGGAGTGTTGAGACAAAGACATCACGGCCAGCCTAGTTTTCAGTAAAAGCGCAGTGGTTGTTGAACTTACGCTTTGAATACGCCAACAATCACAGTTGAAGGGTTGGTTTGTACGCAAACCTTGGGTTCACGATGACGTGGTTCGGATGTCTAACGTTCGGATACCGTCAAGCCAAGCGCTTTTGATCGATGCATGGGGGCTAGACCATGCCGGTCTCGGCGATGAAATGATGAGACATGGTCCAGGCGGCACAGGACGCAAAAGCAGCACAGGCTGCAAAACCGGCAGAACCAGCAGCGGCGAAGGCTGCTGACAAGGCTGCGGCCAAGGCGAAGAAAAAGTCTGTGGCGGTACCATCGGTGATGGCGGCAAAAGGCAAGGTTAAAAAGCGCTATAAGAAAGCGCCGTTTGATTATGTGAAGGTCAAAAACTGGCCCTTTTTCATTAAGTTTTCCATTGCCCCTCTGATCGCGGTGGGTTTTTTGGCCTTGATCGCCACCATTGGTTCTCAAGCGATTGAACGCCAGCAAACCAATTTGAACCAGGTGGTTGAGCGTAACTTGCGCGGTGGTCTGGAATTATCCGCCATCAACAAGGATTTGTTTGCCGTTAATGGCTCTTTATATCGCGTGACCAGCCTGCTTGCCGGTAACGCCGATGTGGATTTGATCGCTGAATTTGACCAAATCCGTGAAACCGTTGATGAGCTGCTCACCCGTATCGAGCGTTACAGCGACCGCTTTGCCACCAGCGCCCAGCGGGACAAGTTGAACGAGGTCTATGATCAGCTCGAAGATTATAAGATCAATGTGGATGCGGTATCCGTGTTCCTTGAGGTGGATCTGTCCACGGGCGTGAGCAGTATTCGCGCGTTTGATGAGACCTTCGCCCGGCTAGGCGCGGCGCTGGAAGCGAGCGTCGAAGACATGCGCGAGGAAGGCAACCAGCGGGTTATCCGTGCCGCTGAGAACTTCCGCCAGACCCAGCAAAACTTCCAAACGATGACAGCAGCAGCGCTGATTATCGTTTTATTGGCCGCGATTATTTTAGGCCGGGTGACGGTGGTATCGATCCGTGAGATCGCCAGTGCCACCCGAGATTTGGCCGCCGGTGACCGTAACGTCAATATTGACCGGTTGCGCCGGATGGATGAGCTTCGCGCGATTGTCACCTCCTTGCGCACCTTCCGGGATTACATCATTCAGGCCGATGATTCCGAACAAGCCCGCGCCCGCGCCCGGGATCTCGCTGACCAAGTGCGCCGCACGGCGTTGAGCGAGATGGCTGAGAGCATTGATCGGGAAACCGAAAAAGTGGTCAGCATCGTTGGTGCGAAGGCCGGTGAGATGCAATCGGCCGCGATTGACATGGACGCCACATCAAACCGTATGGCATCCGAAGCCACCGAGGCGGCGGAAGTGGCGCAAGACGCCCTCGATACCGCCCAAACCGTGGCGGCAGCAGCCAGCCAGCTTTCTCAAGCGATTGACACCATCGCCATGGAAGTGAATCAGGCGCACACAAAAACGGAAACCGCGGTCACCCAGACCTCGAACGTCCAGGATGTGGTTGAAGGCCTGTCCGATACCGCCGCTCAAATTGGCTCGGTGGTGGAAATTATCTCAAGCATCGCTGACCAAACCAACATGCTGGCCCTGAACGCCACCATCGAGGCGGCCCGTGCCGGTGAGGCGGGCCGAGGCTTTGCCGTGGTGGCCTCTGAGGTCAAGGGCTTGGCGCAACAAACCGCCGATGCCACCAATGAGATCGCATCCAAGGTGGAGGCCATTCAGGACAGCAGCCAAAAAGCGGCCATGACCTTTGCCCAGGTGACCCAAAGCATCCAGGATCTGGGCCAGATCTCGAACACGATTGCCGCCAGCATCAATGAGCAAATGGCCTCGACCCAAGAAATCGCCTCGGCGATCCGCCATTCGGCTGGGGTGAGCCAGGACGTAGCCGAACGTATGCAACGCTTGCTGCAAGAGGTCGGTGAGACCAGCCGCCTGGCACAGTTCGTGAAAAGTAATGCCGATGAGCTGAGCGGCGAGACCACCCAGCTGGGTGATACCTTGACCAGTATCGTGCGCAAGGCGACGAAAGAACAAGATAGCCCGTCGGTCTAATTACGGTCTTATCATTCTTGCGCCGCACTTCGGCACCCGGGGTTGTGCCCCCGGGGGTGACGACCCACATCCTTTATCAACATGTCCAATCCGGGGCCTCAGGGCAGCTTTTGCCAGCCATTATCCTGGCTGACGCGGCGCCGTGCCCCCTCTTGATTAAAGGAAGTTATCCATGAGTGATGTGCATCACCAGGCTTTGTTTGAGCCGTTTCAACTGGGTTCGATCAGCCTGAAAAACCGGGTGCTGATGGCACCCTTGACCCGTAATCGTGCCCAGCCCGATGGTACGCCATGGCAGGTGGCGGCTGATTATTACGCCCAACGGGCGGGGGCTGGTTTGATTTTTACCGAAGCCACCCAAATCGCGCCGATGGGTAAGGGTTATGTGAACACCCCCGGCATTCATAATGATGACCAGGTGGCAGCCTGGCGTGAGATTACCAAAGCGGTCCATAATGCCGGTGGTAAAATCGCAGTGCAGCTTTGGCATGTGGGCCGGATCAGCCATCGCTCGCTCTTGCCTGATGAGGCACAACCGCTGGCCCCCTCCGCCATTCGTGCTAACAGCCAAACTTTTACCGATGATGGCATGGTCGATGTGTCCGAGCCCCGGGCCATGACCGAGGATGATATCAAGCAGGTGATCGGCCAATACCGCCGCGCGGCTGAAAACGCCAAGGCGGCCGGGTTTGACGCGGTGGAGGTCCATGCAGCCAATGGCTATTTGTTGGATCAATTCCTACGCGATGGATCCAACCAGCGGGATGACGCCTATGGCGGCAGCGCTGAAAACCGAACCCGCCTGTTGCGTGAGGTGGTCGAAGCGGTAATTGACGTCTATGGCGCTGATAAGGTCGGCGTGCGGTTATCACCCACCGGTGGCTTCAACGATATGCACGACAGCAACCCCACCGATACCTTTGTGACCGCGGTGAAAGCGCTCAATAAATACGGCCTTGCCTTTTTGCACATGGTGGAAACCTTCCCCGGCGAAGACAGCAGCGATGCTGATCGCGCGGTGCTTAAGGCGGTGCGTTCTGCCTGGACCGGCGCCTATATCGCCAATGGCGGTTTTGGCGCCGAGGATGGGGCACAAGCGGTTGCGTTGGGCCATGCGGATGCCATTGCCTATGGTCGGCCCTTTATTGCCAACCCGGATTTGCCCAGGCGGATCCGTCAAGGCGCGTCATGGAATGACCCCGATGACAGCACTTTCTATGGGGGTGATGAGAAGGGCTACACCGATTACCCAACCCTAGAGCAACAAAAGGCAGCCTAAGCGAGCCTAAGCCAGCTTGAGCCAGCCTATGGGCTCAGCTCTTTACCCCTGTGGTATCAGGCCGAGGCATGGTTGACCGCTGCCTCGGCCTTTTTCGCGTCTGTTTTAGCCTCAAGTTGGTAATCCCACGTGGTACCGGCTAGCCAGCCCCATCCAATCGATCCTCCGGTTGGCAGAAAGCCTAAGGGCGTAAAACAGCCATGGTGGGGCTCTTCCCTTTTGGGCCCATCTGGCTATTTTGCTGGCCATGAGTGATGAACAGCCACCCTTTGATGAAACCGACAGCACCGGTGCCGGGCCCGCGCCCCAATGGCGTGATGATGGCACCTTGGTGTCAGGCCGGTTTGATGACGTGTATTTCTCACGCGATGGCGGGTTGGCGGAAACCCGGCATGTGTTCCTCACAGGCTGTGACCTACCCCATCGCTGGCAAGGCCGCGCCGGTTTTACGGTCGCCGAGACTGGGTTCGGCACGGGGTTAAACATGCTCGCCACCTGGCAGGCGTTTCGGGATAACCCAGGGGCTTGCCAACGCCTGGATTTCATCTCAGCAGAGGCCTACCCCCTGACCAAGGCCGACATGGCCCGGGCCTTGGCTGGTTGGACTGATCGGGGTGATTTGCCCGCTGACTTATCCGCCCAATTACTTGCCCAATACCCACCACCCGAGCCAGGCATACACCGGCTGGTGTTTGACCAAGGCCGGGTCAGTTTGACCCTGGCCATTGGTGATGCAGCCGCCTCATTTGCCGCGATGTCGGCCCGGGTTGATGCCTGGTTTTTGGATGGTTTTTCGCCCGCAAAGAACCCTGATATGTGGGGTGATGAGGTGATGGATCAGATTAGGCGTTTGAGCGCGCCTGATGCGGTCGCGGCCAGCTTTACCGTGGCCCGTGATGTGCGTGATCGCCTGGAGGCGCGGGGCTTTACGGTGGAAAAAGCCGCGGGCTTTGGCCGTAAACGTGATTGTCTGCGCGCCCATCGTAAACCTTTGATGCCCACGCCGGCACGCCCAAGCCTTAGTGTGGCCATTGTGGGCGCCGGCATCGCCGGTTCCACCGTGGCGGCGGCCCTGGCGGACCGTGGGGCCACGGTTACGGTGCTCGATCCGTATCCTGATTTGACCCAGGCCGCGTCCGGCAACCCGATTGGTATTGTGATGCCGCGCCTGCATCTAGGTGCCGATCCGGTCAGTGAGTTTAACCGCGCGGCCTGGCGTTTTGCCCGCGCCTGGTATGACCGGGTGCCGCCGGTCCAAGGCCGTCCCGCCCTGAATGATTGTGGGGTTTTGCAGCTAGCCCGTGATGGCGATGAAGCCGACCGGTTTCAGCGCTTGGCGCGCCAGCCCAATGTGGCGAGCCGCAGCGGTACCGTGGTCGATGGAGAACAGGTGCGCTTTCTGACCGGCGAGGCGGTCGAAACCGTGGCGCAAGGCGGCCTGTGGTTGCCGGAAGCGGGGTGGGTACGGCCCGACGCCTTATGTCAGGTTCTGCGTGATCACCCGGCCATCACGACCCGGGCGGTGGCGGTTCACGACATTAAGCGCGATGGCAGCGGCTGGGCGCTTAAAGACAACCAAGGTGACGTGATCCTCACCGCTGATATCGTGGTGGCCGCCAATGGCCTTAACAGTCGCCAATACGGTCCCCTGGGCTGGCAACCCCTGCGGCCCAAGCGTGGCCAAATAACCGCCCTGGCGGCTGAGGCAGGCAGTGCGCCCGCCTGTATCACCACCTTTGGTCATTATTTATCGCCGGTGGTTGATGGTAGGCGGGTGTTGGGTGCCACCTATGACCGGTGGCAAGATACCCAGCCTATAGATTGGCCCGACCCGTGGGAGATTAGTGATGCGGCCAACCAGGCAGCGTTGCGCAAACATATGCCCAAAACGGCCCAGCATATGGGCCCCGTGATGGGCAACCGAGCGGCTTTACGCGCGACAACGCCCGATCATCTACCCCTGGCCGGTCAGGCACCGCATCCCCAGGAATATCACGATATGCTGTCGGGTTTTTATCTGCTCACCGGTCTTGGCTCTACCGGTCTCGTGACCGCGCCGCTTTGTGCTGAGGTGATCGCTGCTGCTATTTTTGACGAACCCGTACCGATCACCCGTCCGGTTAATCAAGCCATCGCCCCGCGCCGCTTTATTGACCGGGCCGCTAAACGTGGCGATGTGATATTGGTAGCCAACTAAATTTGGTCATCATGAATGATGGCGTAAGTCTCTAAGCGAGCATTCTAAGCGAATAGCTTTAAGCGCTTCGCCCAATCGTTTTTGCTCGGTTTTGGGGGTTTTGGCAGAGGCTACATGGCTCGCAAACATACGACGTTTGCCAGGCGTTAAATTATCCCATTTCTGGGCGATATCAGGGTTTTTAGTGACGGCGATTTTTAGCGTGGTCGGCATATCCACATAGTCTTGATCATCAATGCGAAATCGCATTTCAACCAGGTCGCCAATTTGAACCTCTGCGCTCTTCAGAACTCCTGGTGAGATAATGAAATAACGTCGGCCATCACCTACTGGTAGCCAAGCCCCGCGAACCGGCACATCGGCAATTTCACCCTCCACTCGCAATCTTGGGTACTGTTTAAATGGCAGGTGATTTTCAAACTCAGGTGGTAGGAAAATCACTTTATAAATAATGACCTTCGTTTTACCGACACCATGGTTTGTTATATGTCCTTCAAAGGCATGGTCAAAATACATAATCTATTATTAGCTTATGCAGGCTTTTGGTGCTCAAATGGATTTGACCCTTCGGGTGGATAACCCACAATGGTACCGGCGGCATCTTTATGGGGTGGTTCAGCAAAAGCTTTGAGGCCCTCTAAATCTTTTTTGTGCATCTCGCGGGTCCAATTTGATAGGCCTGCAAATTTCCAGATAGCATTAAAAGGCCGTGGCAGTTCATTAACGAAATGCGCCAAAACCTGCGTACTTTGCTCGCCAGTGGGATGTAGCTTAAAAGTTAGCGCTGGGTGATGTGGTGGACCCGGACCCTCAAGCTTTAAAGCCACTTCCTGATCTTGCTTAAGTCCGATCACTTCCTGATGCCCGACCCGTTTGCCTTTTGCGTTATAAAAGATGGTTTTGGTGCCCACAACGCCATCTTTGTCTTCAACTGAGCATGTAGACTGTGTCTCTTGCGGCCAGGCAGACCAACGCATTAGGTGCTCTTGCAGTCGAATGTCATTATAAATTTGGGATGCTGGTGCATTGACCAGAATTTCCTCGGTATATTCAACACGTGCTGGTGCCACAAAGCTCAGCACAAGAATGAGTACTACGACACCAAGTATGATAGGGACTAGTGTTTCCATGGTTCTGGTTTTCCACTGTCATAAAGCGTAAAAGTTATATGTTTTTTATCGCTATCAAGTATCTTGATTGTCAAGATATTATCTCTAGCAATATAGCCTAAAGCTGTGCGATGACTGTGACACCAAAAGATATCGTGTCAGCCTGTCGGCGTCTTTATGATGCGATTGATAAGCTCGATGCAGTCGCAGCCAACCGTGTGCAGGTCAGCCGCAATGATCTCCGATGCTTAAACTTGCTATCAAAAGGCCCAGCAAAACCAGGTTACATTGCAACGGAACTTGATCTGACAACTGGATCTGTCACCACATTGTTGGATCGTTTAGAGGCCAAGAATTTACTGCGACGTGACCGCGACCCGCATGATCGTCGGGGTGTTTTAGTATACCCCACAGATCACCTATTCACGGTTTTGGGACCGCTCTATTTGGGAGTGGCAGAAGAGATAGAGAGGCTAGCCCGCGACTATACACCCAAAGAGCGCGTGGCGGCGGCACGGCATCTGAGCGATGCGGCTATGGCTTATGATGCTGCTATTAATGCGTCGAAAGCTAACGACTAAGCGTTACTCGTCGCCCATCTTGAGGGCAGCGATAAACGCGCTTTGGGGGATTTCCACATTGCCGAATTGGCGCATTTTCTTCTTACCGGCCTTTTGCTTCTCAAGCAGCTTGCGCTTCCGGCTGATATCGCCTCCGTAGCATTTGGCGGTCACATCCTTGCGCATGGCGGATACTGTTTCCCGGGCGATCACCTTGCCACCAATCGCGGCCTGGATGGCGATTTTGAACAGCTGCTTGGGGATCAGGCCTTTTAAGCGCTCGCACAGATCACGGCCGCGCTTTTCGGCGACGGAGCGGTGTACCATCATGGACAGGGCATCGACCGGCTCTTGGTTCACCAGAATGTTCATCCGGACGAGATCGTCGGCCCGGTACTCATCCATCTGGTAATCAAAACTGGCATAACCCCGGCTGATTGACTTCAGGCGGTCATAGAAGTCGAAGACCACCTCGGACAAAGGCAGGCGGTAGACCACCATGGCGCGGCTGCCGGCATAGGTCAGGTCGATTTGCTCGCCACGCCGGTCTTGGCACAGTTTGAGGATGCCGCCCAAATACTCATCGGGCACGAGGATCGTGGCTTTGATCCACGGCTCCTCGATCTTCTCGATCTTCATCACATCGGGCATGTCGGCTGGGTTGTAGAGCTCCAGCATGGTACCGTCGGTTTGGTGGATGCGATAGACCACCGACGGGGCGGTGGCGATCATGTCGATGTTGAACTCGCGGTCCAGGCGTTCCTGGATGATCTCCATATGCAACAGGCCCAAGAAGCCACAGCGGAAACCGTAACCCAAGGCAGCCGAGGTCTCAGCCTCATATTGGAAGCTGGCATCGTTGAGCCGCAGCTTGCCCAAGCTATCGCGCAAATGTTCGAATTCCGACGCATCAGCGGGGAACAGGGAACAGAACACTACCGGGATCGATGGTTGGAAGCCCGGGAGCATGTCTTCGGCGGGCTTTTTGGCGTCCGTAATCGTGTCACCGACCCGGGCGTCCTGAATGTCTTTCATGCCGGCGGTGAAGAAACCCATTTCTCCGGGGCCAAGCTCACCAATGGTTTGCAGCTTGGGCGAGAACACGCCGACCCGGTCCAGCACCCGTTCGGCACCGGTGGACATGAACTTAGCGGTCTGGCCGGTCTTTAACGTGCCTTCCATCATCCGGATCAGCATCATCACGCCCAGATAGCTGTCATACCAGCTGTCGACTAGCAGGGCCTTGGGGCGGCTTTCGGGTTCATAGACCGGTGGGTTCAAGCGGGTGACGATGGCTTCGAGTAGCTCATGGATGCCTTCGCCGGTTTTGGCCGAGCACAGGATGGCGTCTGAGGCATCAAGGCCAATCACGTCTTCGATCTGTTCGCGCACCCGTTCGGGCTCGGCCGCGGGCAGATCGATTTTGTTGATCACCGGGATGATTTCGTGGTCGTGGTCGATGGCCTGATACACATTGGCCAGGGTCTGGGCTTCCACGCCCTGGCTCGCATCAACGATAAGCAAGGAGCCTTCACACGCCGCGAGTGACCGACTGACCTCATAGGCGAAATCCACGTGGCCGGGGGTGTCCATCAGGTTGAGCTGGTACTCCACGCCGTCATCGGCCTTGTAAAGCAAACGCACGGACTGGGCTTTAATCGTGATGCCGCGCTCTTTCTCGATATCCATATTATCGAGGACCTGTTCACTCATCTCCCGCTCATTCAGCCCACCGCAGGTTTCAATCAGGCGGTCGGCCAGGGTGGATTTCCCATGGTCGATGTGGGCGATGATGGCGAAGTTGCGGATATGGTCACGGGTGGCCATGGGCGCGGGCTT
>JBCCBF010000112.1:0-8031 GCA_039814445.1 Pseudomonadota bacterium | reverse complement strand
GAGCAGGGTCACATTGCCATGGAGGCTAGGAATGGCCCATATACGCTTTGGTTGCCCGATTCGGGCGATTCGCTTGCTGTCTGTCATCGTTCTGATGCTTTGCCCGCCGCTGCCTAAGTCTCTGCAAACAATCAGACTTTGCTGATTGTCGCTGGGTAGCCACCTGATAATCAGACGTTAAACCATCCACCCATGACAATTTTATGCTGGCAAGCGATCCCAACCAATGCTTGGGATTCGGACAAAAGAAAACCTGGGGTGGTGTCACCCCAGGTTCACACATTTTGAAACTTTTTAGCGTTTGCTCGGCAAATCTAACCGCTTTGCAACCGATTAAGCAGCTTTGGCGAGGACTTTTTCAAGCTTAGTGGCGGCGGCTTCTTCGTCGATATCTTCCACGGCAGCCACTTCACGGGCCAGGCGCTCGAGGGCCGCCTGATAGATTTGACGCTCGCTGTAGGATTGCTCGCCTTGATCATCATTTCGGCGCAAATCACGTAGCACTTCGGCGATGGATACGGGATCACCGGAATTTATCTTCGCTTCGTATTCCTGGGCGCGGCGGCTCCACATGGTGCGGCGAACCCGCGCGCGGCCTTGCAGGGTGGACAGGGCCGATTTCAAACGCTCTTTCGAGCTGAGACGGCGCAGGCCAGAATTTACGGCTTTTTGCACGGGTAGCTTCAAGCGCATACGCTCTTGCTTGAAAGTGATGGTGTATAGGCTGAGGCTTTCACCGCCAATGGTGGTGGTCTCAATACCCTCGACGGTGCCAACACCGTGGGCGGGGTAGACAACCATATCACCTTGGTTGAACTCTTGATCCTGGCTCATGTTGCTCTCTCTCTTACTACGCTGCGCCATGCATTCCAGCAGATTGGACCGTAAACCGTGCGCTGTAAGCCGCACAAAGCTTGCGGTCGTCTACCGTGTTACCGGCAAATTAAACCCGAAGTCGTCCCACAGGCTGGATGATATACCCAACATCGTGAACGGCGATTTATCTTGGTCTTTTACAGCCGCCACGTGACCGATCATGTGTGCAACATGATGGTTCAAGGGGGCGGTTGCTCCAGAACCTGTGGCGAGGTTGAACGATAGCGGCGGATCCTGGCGGCTCCGGTGAACTACGGTGCAAGGCGATATTCTATCGTCCTGGCAAAGGCTGTTCGACCGTTCCGTCGAACCGTTGTCATCTGTTATCGCGCAACTTTTCTCCTAAATTCAGGAGCTAATATACGCTTTTTACAGAAAAATGACAATCATGGTCCGACTGTTTTAGCCAAGCCTGCCAACTGCTTCCACGTCCTTATAATCGCAGACATCCGCGAAAGTGCAAAGTACAGTTGAAACGCAAATTGAAAGTGGCATGTCTGTTATGTTGCCAGTGCATGTCAGTTTTATGATAACCGGAGAAACACAGGGCTAACAGTGGCTAGCTGCCGGTACCTGGTTCCGGGCTAAAGTACCTCTTGTACTTATCGCTTTCATTCTGCATGGCATCAGCATCAGCCGGCGGGTCCAGCTTCTCTGTAATGTTCGGCCATTTCTCAGAATAGTCGCGGTTCAGCTCCAACCATTTTTCCGCCCCTTCATCATTATCCGACAAGATCGCCTCAGCCGGGCATTCGGGTTCGCACACGCCGCAATCGATGCATTCATCGGGGTGAATAACCAACATGTTCTCACCTTCGTAAAAGCAATCAACAGGGCATACCTCAACACAATCGGTGTATTTGCAACGAATACAACTATCGGTCACCACATAGGTCATTGGGAACTCTTCATATCAAAAAACGCGCCGAAGATGACTATCGATCGGCGCGCCGTTTTGTCCAGTGCTATCGGTAAATATACCGTAGCCTTTTGGTGTTATCGGGCCTGGTTGGGTTTAAACGCCCACAGCACCGTCGTTACCAAAGGGTGATAACCCCGGTGGCTGCCAAGTGGGTTGTTGGCGCGCCATGTTTTGCTTGGCCGCAAGCTGTTGCTGATGCTCTTGCTCTTCCTTCAGGTGCTGTTGGTCAAGCTGTCGGCTATGCTCCCGGGCAATGCCCAATAACGCCGCCACCCGGGCCCGTGCGGCCATGGGGTTGTCTTTGGGTACGTTCAGCATGCTGGCCATTTGCCCTAACAAGGCTTGTTCCAGCGGGTCTATCTCACCGTCGCTAAACACCACATCACGGACCATGCCCATTAATTCTTGACGTTGCCGGAGGCTCATACCGTCTTCGAGGGTCTCCGCCACCTTATAAAGGCTGGCATCTTGAGCATTCTTGGTTTTGGCCTGATCCATCAATTCTTCGGCTTGCTCATCTTGCAAGCTGAACTTACGGCGCAGGTTACCAAGAACCGCTTGTCGCTGCGGCTCGCTCATATGTCCGTCCATTTTGGCGGCGTTTACCAGCAACATGGCCGCGGCCAGTTGCACGTCGTCAAAGTCGTTCACGCGAGCGTCGGTTAAAGCGGCCTTTCTGACCCGATCAACCAAATGCGTGTACTTCGTCATAGCGTTATCTTTCACTCCTTTCGATCTCACTTTTTCTCATACTTGTCATATGGGAAGTGTGTGTGAAAGCTGCTGTATTATTTTACTATAATATTCTACTTATTTCAGTCCTTTCCACGCAATTTTGTAAGGGCGCGGCGGGCTTGTTTGTTCGGTCGTGACCCGGGGCTAATTCCAGCTGGTTTGCCGCCAGGCGTCCGGTCGGTGGGCAGGCGCGTTTCGGCACTGGGTGGGGCCAGATCTTCGTAGCAGGCTTGAGCCATGGGGGCGGAACCGCGGCGGGGCAACAATTCGGTTATCTTGATGATCCGAATTTGATCACGTTGGGCAAAGGTCAGGGTATCGCCCGGGCTGATTTGATAATGGGCTTTTTTCGTTAGGGTGCCATTAACCCGTACTTGTCCTGCCTGGCAAATTTTGGCGGCCAAGGATCGTGTTTTGAAAAACCGCGTATGCCACAGCCATTTATCAAGCCGCATTTTGCCTGGCTCGTCCGCTTGAACCATGGTGGGGTTACTCGGCTTTATCGCTGTCTTGTTGGCCGCTGTTCTGCGCTTGTTGCAACGCGCGTAGCTTTTCAAAGGGCGAATAGGTCATGGGCTGATTATCGCCTTTAAATTGCGCGGCTTTCTCGCGCCCGCCCTTGGGTTTCTGGCGTTTGCCTTTGCCTTTACGCTCGGGCCTCGTTCCGTCTTGTTTCGCGTGATGCTTGGGGCCGTCTGGCGGTTGATTTTTGCCTTGGCTGCCCTGTTTTTGCCCCCCCCGTTTTGTGTCACCGCGTTTGGGTTCGCGTCGCGTGGGCCCACCCAGCCGTGGCTTGGTGAGTTTGAAGCGTACGGGGGGCGCTTTTTCTGTGGTTTCCCCGGTGGCGTCCCCTGCGGTTTGCCCTGCGGCTTCCTCGGTGTCGCCATTGGTCGCGTCGGCTGTATTGGCTTCGCCTGTACTGTTATCGGCTGCGCCGTTATCAGAAGTGCCAGCCTGGTCTGTACCACCATGCGCATCAGTGCTGGCCGTGGCATCAGCCGGTACCGCAGTGGCCTCAGACGATGGCTCAGGCGGTGGCTCAGTCACGGTTTCGGGTGCGGGTTCAGAACTTGCCGCGGGCGCATCAGCCACGGTTGTGGCATCGCTCTCTTGTGTTGTCTCGCTCTCTGGTGCGGCGCTAGGCGCTTTATCGTTCTCTTGCGCTGCGCTAGACGCTTTGTCGTTCTCTGGGGCCGCCACATCCTCGGGCGGCAGCTCTTGATAACCCAGCGCTGTCAACACGGCTTTCAGATCATCCAACGAGCAACCGAGCAACTCAGCCCAGCTATTGTCCATGGTGGCGATGTTACCATCGGCGCTATCATGGAGTTTGGAGATCACCCGGTCCAAGATCTCCATCCTAATGGCCAGGGGGCCGACAACGGGATAACCGATCATATTATAGAAAATATGGGGTACGCCCTCCGTGGGTTTGACGGAGGTGCGGCCATTGGCCGGGACGGGGGCGGGCAGGTGGCGGCCCTGGTGCAGGGACCACAACATCGCGCGTAAGTTGACCTGGTGGGTTTTCCCCATTTTCGGTTGGAATACATGCAAAGGACCCAGGCGTACGCCCACCTTGTGCAACGCCCGGCGGTCGTCTTGTTCAAGACCTTTGATCAGGTCTTCCACCTTATAGCGTGGCTGGCTACCCAGACCTTCAAAGACCTGGAAGGCAATACCGCGGGCCGACCCGCTGGCTTCTAAGTTTTCACAGGCCAAAAGCGGCCCGAGCAATTCTTCGGTGTGGCTGCGGATAAATTTTTCCACCCGCTGAAGTACCTGGTCACGTTGCCCGCCATCCAATAACTCGGTGGGTAAAACATCGACCTTGGGCTTGAGCGGGTGTTCGCCAGCCTGTAATTGCGCCACCGGGGCCTTGCGCCAGGCGATATAACCGTCAGCAGCCAGGTCAAACATGGCGTCTTGGTCATTCACGCAGGCCTGAACCCGCCGTTGAATTTCATCCACCAATGCCTTTCGGGCCGCGGTTTGGATCGCCGGGGCGTCACTGCCTGCCGCCTCGCTATCTTCCACAAAGCGAAAGCCTTTCAGCTCGCCTACAAATTCGCCTTCCACGAGTACCTCGCCATTTTGCCGTACAGCCCCGGTAAGGGGCACACCTGATTGCAGGTGTCTTAATAGAGATGCCGAACGTTTATCAACAAAACGCTGGGTTAATTGTTCATGCAGGGCATCCGAAAGCTTGTCTTCCAACGCCCGGCTGCGTTCTTGCCAGTGGATCGGGTCATCTAACCAATCTTCCCGGTGTGCGATATAAGTCCAGGTGCGCACATGGGAAATACGCGCCATGAGCGCATCAATATCACCATCGGTTCGTTCCAGCCGCGCCAAATGGTCTGCCACCCAATCATGGGGCAGTCGCGCGCTGCCCTGGGCCAGGTAGCGATAAAGCTGGGCCAGCAAATTAATATGCGCATCCGACATGATTTGCCGGAAATCAGGCACCTGGCACACTTCCCAAAGCCGGGCAATCTGGTGCCGGCCCTGGGCCAGGGATCGGATGCTTTCATCCTGGGCCAAGGCGCGCAAGGCCATATGGTCTTCGCTGTCTCTGATCCGGATTAATTCAGGTTGCTCCGTGCGTTGCTCCAGGCTGCGGATCAGGCTGTCTACGCTTTGGAAATCCAGCTTATTGTTGCGCCAAGAGATCTTCTTAACCGGATCAAACCGGTGTTCTTCAATGGCTTCTACCTGCTCGTCGGCAAAGGGTTTGGCGTTGGCCGTGGTGCCAAAGGTGCCATCGGTAATGTGCCGCCCGGCACGCCCGGCGATCTGGGCGATTTCGTGATTGGCCAGGCGACGGCGGCTATGGCCATCGAATTTGGTGAGCCCGGCAAAGGCCACATGGGTCACATCCATGTTCAAGCCCATGCCAATGGCATCGGTCGCCACCAGATAATCAACCTCACCCGATTGATACATATCAACCTGGGCATTGCGGGTGCGGGGGCTCAGGGCGCCTAAGACCACGGCGGTGCCACCACGGTGGCGGCGGACCAATTCGGCCAGGGCATACACGTCACTAGCGGAAAACGCGACCGCGGCCGACCGGCGGGGCAGGCGGGTCACCTTCTGAAAGCCGCTATGGGTTAGGGTGGAAAACCGCGGGCGTTTGATAATCTCTGCCTCTGGTACCAGTGACCGGATGATGCCGGTCATGGTGTCAGCGCCCAAAAACATGGTTTCGGCCAGACCCCGGCAATGGAGCAGGCGATCGGTGAACACATGGCCGCGGTCGGGATCAGCGCAAAGCTGCACCTCATCAATCGCCACAAAGGCGAGGGCCTTATGCACGGGCATGCTTTCGGTGGTGCATAAGAAGTACCGGGCGCCGGGGGGGACGATTCGCTCTTCCCCGGTGATTAGGGCGGTGACATGGCGGCCTTTAAGTTCACAAACCCGGTCATAATTCTCCCGCGCCAGCAAGCGCAGGGGAAAGCCAATCATGCCGCTATGATGGGCGGTGAGCCGTTCGATGGCAAAATGGGTTTTACCGGTGTTGGTGGGGCCAAGAACCGCGGTAATCCTTGCCTCATCGGCGTGATGGCCGGTTACGATTTGAGACATAGGGCGATGGGGTTTTCTGCGGTCAAGAGGCTTAGGTGGCTATGATTGGTTGGCTTCACGATGCCAAACACAATCTTATCCACGCCATAAACATGGGATAAATCTCGCCAGATGCGATACCACACCGGTAAGTTTTAGAATACCAAACCCAGATAAATAAGGGGCGTTGTGATGATCTTGGCGTCATCCATTCATATCAAACAGCGAAACATGGCGGCTTTGGCGGCGGCCCTGGGCTTGCTGGCGGCCAATATTATTCTGGGCGCGCCGTCGGTTTTGGCCGATGCCAACGCACACAACCCAGAGCGCACACAAGCCTCCCGGACGACACAGGTAGAGCTTACACAGGCACAGTTTGGACAAGCACAACACACACAATTTGCCCAGCTGGGGACCACAGCGCCGCAACCGGGTGCTTTGCCAACCCCAACCGCTCAAGCGGCGATCGGTATCCGCCAGGAAATCGAACGGTGGTTACTAGATATCTTGCCCCCCGGATCGGCAAACGCCGAAACGGTGAAGCTCAACGGGCAAGTGGTGGTTGAGCCTTTTGGCGAGCGTTACGCGGTAACCTTGCCGGATTTAACGGTGAATTTGCCCAATGGCTTTAGCATCCCTTTTGGCACCCTCACCCTATCGCTACGGCCTGAGACACCCGTGACTTATGCGGTGGCCATGCGGTTGCCCACTAAGGTCACGGTTATCGATCAGGCGGGGGATGAGGTTGGGCTGTTTGAAATGGGCCGCCAACGGTTGCGTGGCGTTTGGGATACCCGGTTTCAGACCATGACCAGCCTTAATCTCAGCGTCAGCGATGTAGAGTTTAGGTTGCGCAATGAACAAAGTGCTATGCAGCTGCGGTTTATGCTGGCTGGCGGCACTTTAGAAAGCACAGGCCAAGCCGACGAAACTTTTCGATTAAGCGGCCCTAGCAAGCTGTCACTCAATGAGTTCGAGTTGCGTGATGCCAACGGCACCCGCCAACAGTTCTTCGCCAATATGCTGGCAGAATTTGAGCTGCGCGGTCTGGATATGATCAATTTCAACCGCTTCTTACGGCGTTTTCAAGGGTTGGCCCAGGCCTTTATCCCTTCCGCCTCAGGTGATTTGCCAGAACGGGAAACCCAGGATCTTTTGCTCAAGCAGCTAGAGCGTGAGCTAGTTGACCTACCAGCCATGTTGCAAGATTTCGGTATGGCGGTGAAGGTGACGGGCCTGGTGGGCAATAACCCTGAAACAAGCCGCGGTTATTCGGTTGATGATCTGGAATACACCCTGCTAGCACGCGATCTGAACACGGATGTGTCGCGTATGCAGCTTACCTATAGCCATAAAGGCTTTAGCTTTTTGCCAGCATTTCAGGGACCAGGTATCACGCCCGGTGAAATCTCCTTAGAAATTGATGTGGAAGGGATCCCAAATCGTGAATTATGGGCAACGGCCGTGGCCTTGCCCAATGATATGTCGGTTTATGGCATTCAACCCGCGGTGAATTATGCCGTGGAGAAGATCTTTCACTCTTTGGCCCTGGCCAATACATCGATCGAGCTCAAAGAAGCTTTTGTAAATTCCGAAGAGGTGGATGCGCGGATTTCAGGTTCGGCATTGTTTGATAATGGGGCGGCCTATAAAGGGGTGGGGGCTGCCAATATCCGTCTGATCGGAATGGATGAGTTGGTGTCACGCTTAACGGCGAGCACACAAAATAACCCGTTAGAGATCGGCTTATTATTAGGGCTGCGTTCCTTGCAGAACCTTGGGCGCGTTGGTGACCCGATTGGTGGTCGTACCAACCGTGAATATGATCTGCGTCTGGATTCCCGTGGGTCCTTGCAGCTCAATCGTCAGGGTTTTTTTGACATAATCGATGTGTTTTTAGGCCGTAGCGATAACGATGACGACGCCGG
>JBCCBF010000353.1:0-2708 GCA_039814445.1 Pseudomonadota bacterium | reverse complement strand
GTTATTCTAAACCCTATGACGATGGCTAGCGACGACACCCTCACTGATACCAAAGAGGATAATTCGCCCGGGGGTGATAATCCAAACACTGGGGATGGTTTGCCCCGGCATCCGCTTTTTATCCGCTTGGTCCATTGGATCACGGCACTGATCATGGTTTGGATGATCGGTACAGGCCTATTGCTTGGCTTTCTCGGGTTTGGTGGGGTGCGCGATATGCTTGGTGGCGATGTCACCAATCTGATTTACAAATATCACAAGACATTTGGCATCATCATCTTGGGCCTGGTGGTGATCCGGCTGGTCACGAAATATACCCGTCCGCGGCCAGCGGAGTTGGCGAGCTTACCGCGCTCACAACAACTCATCGCCTCGACGGTTCATGTGATGCTCTACCTGTTGTTGATCGGTATGCCGGTCTTGGGTTGGTTGGGGACCGCCGCCGGTGGGTTTCCTGTTGAATTCTTCCAGATGACGCTGCCGGGCTGGATCGATAAAGACCGTGATCTCTCCCAGCTTTTGTTCACGCTGCATTGGTATGGCGGCTGGGCTTTTGTGGTGTTGATCGGCATGCATGCGGGGGCTGGACTGTTCCATCGCTTCATCAAACGCGACGGTGTTTTCCGGCGTATCAGCCTGCCGTAGCCGATCTGATACCCCATCAATACTCGACGTTTTCCTTAAACTCAGGCTAAACAGCGTTAATAATTCACCGACACACGGTGGAAGCTGATGGTTTAGGGAGGAAAAAATCATGGCCGATAAGGTGGTATCACCGGCTGATGCCGCAGCCTTGGTGCGGACAAGCGACACGATTTGCACCTCGGGCTTTGTGGGCATTGGCGTGCCTGAAGAATTACTGCAAGCCTTAGAGCGCCGTTTCGTTGACACCAACGAGCCGCGCGACCTGACCCTTATTTTCGCCGCCGGGCAGGGGGATGGTAAAGAACGCGGCCTAAACCGTCTGGGGCATGACGGCTTGCTGAAGCGTGTGATCGGTGGCCATTGGGGGCTGATCCCTAAGGTGGGTGCCCTGGCGCTGGAAAACCGCATTGAGGGTTATAACCTGCCCCAGGGCGTAATCTCCCATATGTTCCGCGATATTGCCGCTGGGAAACCGGGGGTGATTACCCGGGTTGGGCTGGGCACCTTTGTCGACCCAAGGCTCGAAGGCGGAAAGATCAACCAGGTGTCCACTGAGGATTTGGTACAGCTGCTGGAGATCAATGGCCAAGAGCGGTTGTTCTACCCCTGCCATCCGATCCAAGTGGCGTTTTTGCGCGGCACCACCGCTGATGAAGCCGGGAACCTGACCCTGGAGCGCGAGGCCTTGGTGCTCGATAACCTCGCTATGGCCATGGCGGCCCGGAATTCGGGCGGGGTTGTGATTGCCCAAGTGGAGCGTGTGGTGGCCAAAGGGTCGTTAAACCCTCGTGATGTGGTGGTGCCGGCTGCTCTGGTGGATGCGGTGGTGATTGCCGAGGCCGATAACCATGCCCAGACCTTTGCCACGGATTATTCGCCCTATTATTCGGGGGAGGCGCGTGCGCCGGCCCGGGGGCAAGCTCCCATGGAATTATCAGACCGCAAGGTGATCGCCCGGCGCTGTGCTTTGGAATTACCTGTTAATGGGGTGGTGAACTTAGGCATCGGCATGCCCGAGGGGGTCGCGTCCGTGGCGAGTGAGGAGCGCATGATTGATCATGTGACCCTGACCGCGGAGCCCGGCGTCATTGGCGGCAGCCCGGCGAGTGGGTTGGATTTTGGCGCGGCCACCAACACCGATGCGGTGATCCCGCAGAATTCTCAATTTGATTTCTACGATGGCGGCGGCCTCGACATGGCATGCTTGGGCATGGCCCAGGTCGATAAGGCCGGTAATGTGAATGTCAGCCGCTTCGGTGGTCGCTTGGCCGGGGCTGGTGGGTTCATCAATATTTCCCAGAACGCCCGTAAGGTGGTGTTTGCTGGCACGTTCAGGGCTGGTGGCTTGGACCTTAAAATCGGCGATGGTCGTCTTGATATCGTGAAGGAGGGCCGGTCACCTAAATTCATCGAACAGGTGGAACAGGTGACCTTTAGTGGTGCACAAGCCCTCGAATTAGGCACCCCTGTGATTTATGTGACCGAACGTGCGGTGTTTGAATTGACCGCCCAGGGCCTGGCGCTGACCGAAGTGGCCCCGGGTATCGATATTGAACGCGATGTGATCAAGCAGATGGGCTTTAAACCCCTGGTCGCGGACGTGAAGGAAATGGACCCGGCGCTGTTCGATACGGCGATGATTGATTTGTCAGAACGGCTCATGGATTTGAGCCTCGATGATCGGGTGGCCTTGGATGTGGTGGCCAAGCGGCTCTACCTCAATTTCCAAGGCATGCGCGTGCGCAACATGATCGATGTGCAAGCGATCGGTGATGAAGTGGTGCGCAAATGCTCACCCCTGGATTTCCGCGTGGATGTGATCGTTAACTATTCCGGGTTCCAACTGGATCACGAGATCGCCGACGCTTACGGTGCTATGGTCAAATCCATGGAGGATCGCTTTTACGCCAATGTGAGCCGCTATACGACCTCGGCCTTCATGAAGATCAAGCTGGGCCGAACGCTTGAGCATATCCGGTTTAAGCCCCGCGTTTACTTAAAAATATCGTTAGATATGGGCTTCCCCTCTAGCATTTACGGGAAAGATTTGGCTAAAATTCGCC
>JBCCBF010000282.1:0-3838 GCA_039814445.1 Pseudomonadota bacterium | reverse complement strand
CGACGATCGGAACCGGTTCAAGCTCGGCTAATCCTTCGAAGCCCTTAAAGAGTGCCCGAAGAAATAGCCCGGCGGGCAAATCAACATTGCTAGCGCTGCTGTTAAAAACAGCGAAAGCCCAGACCGGTGAGATCACCTGGGATGGCACCTCGCTTGATCTTATGAATACCGATGATCTCTATGGGGCGATCGGGGTGCTGACCCAAACACCCCGGTTATTTTCCACCAGCATTCGGGATAATTTGTTGCTCGGCAAACCCGATGCGACTGATGCCGAGTTATTGGCCGCTTGTGACGCCGTTGATTTGGCCAGCTTCATCCATGACTTGCCCCAGGGCCTGGACACCTGGTTGGGGGAAGCGGGCACCAAGGTATCTGGCGGCCAGGCACGGCGGTTAACCCTCGCCAGGCTGTTGTTAAAAGACCCGGCCTTGATCCTGTTAGATGAACCCACCGAGGGTTTGGACCCGGCCACGGAAAGACATGTGATCGAGACGATCAGCAAGGCTTTTCACGGCCGTACCGTGTTGATCATCACCCATCGCCTGGCGCCTCTGGAGGCTTGTGATCGGGTCATCCTGCTCGATCGTGGCCATCTAACCAAAGATATGACCGCCCAGGCGTTCCTGACCGGTGAGAAAGAACGCCTGGCAGACGCGCTTCAACAACCAACCACGAGCCAAGCCTCCGTGCCAGCGGCCCGGTTGCATATCACAACACCATCGGCCTCTGAGATGGTGGGCCAGGCAGCGCCAGGAGAAGCCGTGCAAGCTGGCGAGGCCGCTACCACGCCCGGCGCACCAATAGCGTCCACCTCAGAACAAGCATCTGAACAAGTCTTTGAAGGCCCCGTTGAACAGTCAGCGACGATAGAAAGCGGACGGCACACCGCCCAATGGTTCATGCGTCCGTTTTATTTCACCGTGGGCATGGTGTCGCTGATCCTCGGGCTAATTGGGGTTGTGGTGCCGGGCTTGCCGACCACGATTTTCATGATCATCGCCCTTTGGGCGTTTGCCCGCTCATCACGGCGGTTCCATGATTGGTTATGGCAGCACCCTCGTTTTGGCCCGCCGCTCGTGGCCTGGAGCCAGCATCGGGTCGTCCCCCGCACGGCCAAATGGGCCGCAACCTTAATGATGCTTGCCAGCCTGGGGATTATGTTCGCGGTCGGTGTCCATGGGATTGCCATTGCCAGCACCGCCATTATTTGCGCAGCGGTGTTGTGTTATGTGCTGCCAAAGCCTGAGCAAGCACCCGACGGCACTGACACACCGGATAGGCTTTAACCGTTTAATGGTTTGAATGGATCAATAAGCTGCGCCTGGGGGAACAGCCTGGTGATGGCATCAACCGCATCGGCCAAGAAGATCAGCTTCACATTCGCCCCCGCATCCATGGTGGCATAAGCTTGCAGCCCATCACGCCGGGCGGCCCAAAGCTGTTCCAACACCGCCCAGCTCTCTGGTTTTAGATACGCCAGCGATGGCCGGGCGGCCATCATCGTGGCGTGCATGGCCAGGGCGTTCGCCTCGGCCGTCTCGCCCAGGGTTTGGAAGTCTTGGGCCATCACGGCTGCATCAACCCGGGCGCAATCCTGTTCGGCCGTCTCTGGCCAGGGTGGAAACAGCGGGCTGGTGGCCACCGTGTGGTTCATACCATCGCGTGAAGATTGTGCTTTCGGCCCCGTATCCACGGGGATGATGGCGATACGAAAATCGGGCCACACACTGTCCAAATGGTGGGCAACACTGTCATGGCCATCTTCGGCCATCCCCTTATCCCACCGGACAAAGCCATGCCATAAAGAGCGTGACGCGCTGCCGCTGCCCAACCGGGCCATCATGCTTAACACCGGCTTTGGCAGATCCAGACAGAATGCATCGTTGAGCGCCAATGTCAGCGCGGCAAACCCCGAGGCTGATGAGGCCAAACCAGCCGCCGTGGGGATCGTGTTCTCAGTCTCAATCCATAGGGGCAGATCCTGGCCCCGGCGAAACCGCTCGACAAAGCGAAACACCTTGGCGGCAAAGGGCAGGTCAAAGGACAGCATCTCACCATTGAGCCAGACCCCATCGGCACCATCTTCAGCCGGCTTGATCCGGGTGGTCGTGCCCCATTCGCGCAAAGAGATCGATAGCGAACTATTCAGCGGTAAGTTCAGCGCAGCGTCCCGCTTTCCCCAGTATTTCGATAGCGCGATGTTACTGGGGGCATATGCCTGGGCCGGTGTCACTTCGGCCAAGCTTGCCGGTAGATACGGCGCCCAGGCCATGGCGGCTGGATCCTGGTGATCAGTCATCAATTTGCAATCCTTGTGTGGCCAGCGGCGCGGGTGCGAAACCGTCAGGCACACCCCCCATGGCTAGCACGCACTCACCCAAGCCAGAGCCTGATATCTTCGCGGCCAAAACACCGTCTGTGCCCCGGGCTGTTTGCACCAAGCCATCCAGTACCGGATCAGACACGCCCAGCTCAACCATCAGCCCTTGATAATCATTAAGATGGCGCGCCAATACCGGGTGATCAGCGGCTTTAGCCGCCGTTAAGGCCTCACCAGCGCTGTGGCCCATGCGCTTATACAGGGCATCATACTGCGCTTCATGGCCTTGCATCCGCTTAGCGATATGGGCCAGCACCTCACCAGTGGGGGTTTTATACCCGGCATAACCGAGGCTTAAGGGCGGGGGTGCCGGTAGTGCCGTGATCGCGGCCCCATGCCCATCCTGGGGCACGCCCGTGAGCATCGACGCCGGTAGTTGATAGCTGATCATGCCGCCATACAGGCTAGCCGCCAAATCCGCCCCACTACCCCGTCCCTGGATTGCACGAATAATGGCAAGGGCATCACCGTGTAAGCGCGCGCGGGTTTTGTCATCCAGGGCCTGGCCAGCACAATGGGAGAAGATGCCCAAGCTCGCCATGGTCACAGCCGCCGAGGAACCCAGCCCAAGGGTAGGATCAATGGCCGATGCCACAGTCAGGCGCACACCGTGATCAATTCGGTCACGATAGCGGGCCAGGGCAGCCAGAATAAACCGATAAGGGCCGGCTACCTCAAGGGCGTCGAAATCAACGCAATAAGGGGCGGCGATCTCAGAGTGGATATCAAGCTGGCGGGTTGTGAGGCGTTCAGCGGTAATGGTGATCCGCTGGTCAATGGCACAAACCATGGCCGGGTGACCGTACACCACAGCGTGTTCACCGGTGATCATGATAGAGCCCGGCGCAGAGGCAATAATTTGGGTTGTCATTACCCGGTTACCAACGCCTCGGAATCGCCCAAAGTAAAACCGTTGGCTTTGGTACCCGCCCTCGTCGTGCCAGGCTTCGCTGTGTCAGTGGTTTGCAAATGGGCACCTTGTGGCGCCAAACGTAAGCGTTCCCAGCGACAATCTTGGTTCTCCGCTTGCAGCCTGTGAACGACCTGGGTATCAGGCAAATAAACCAAGAGCACCCCGGCTTTGTCCCCGGTCACTGACCCAGCCCCGGAAATTTTGGCGGCACCACCGGCCTGTTCAATCGCGCTGACGAAGTCCTGGGCCGGTTGCGGCACCACACCAATGCGCACGAGCAATTCGTGGTTTTTGCGCATGACATCGCGTGGATCCCCGCCGGTTTCTAACACGTCTTGCATGGTGTTGCTGCACGCCTCAAACGCTTGCCAGAGGGCATGATCATCGCCATGGGTGTCACGCACTTGCGCCACGCATTCGCCCGTGGATGATTCTGGTGACCCATTTTCCAAACGGTAAAGACCTAAAGAAATATAGAAAATTACTTAAGCTTTCATTGAGAGATGTAGCTAAAGAGACCGATGTTTCCATAACCACCATAT
>JBCCBF010000008.1:0-22292 GCA_039814445.1 Pseudomonadota bacterium | reverse complement strand
AGCCGTCAATTAAAATTCTGCCTGATTGGGGCTGATAGGGCTTGACCTTCATGCCCTGAGCGCGGGCGTTGCGGGCCACGAGGCCAGCGGCGAGCATCACGCTGGGGTTTGAGGTGTTGGTGCATGAGGTGATGGCGGCGATCACCACGTCACCGTGGCCAATAGAGTAGTCTTCGCCCTCCACCTGAACTTCTTTATCGAGGTCTTCCACGGCGAATTGGCCGTTCAACTCATCTTTAAAGGCGCTGGCCGCTTCGGACAGCAAGACGCGGTCTTGCGGACGCTTGGGTCCGGCGAGTGATGGCACAACGCTGCTTAGGTCGAGTTCGAGCGTGTCAGTATACACTGGCTCTGGCGCATCGGCGTCCAGCCACATGCCTTGCTCTTTCGCATAGGCCTCGACCAGTTTCACCCGCGCCTCATCACGGCCGGTGAAGCGGAGATAGCGCAGGGTTTCGTCATCAATCGGGAAGAAACCACAGGTGGCGCCGTATTCTGGTGCCATATTGCCGATGGTGGCACGGTCCGCGAGGCTCATCTGGGCGATACCGGAGCCGAAGAACTCAACGAACTTACCCACCACACCGCGCTCACGCAGCATCTGGGTGACCGTGAGGACAAGGTCGGTGGCGGTGGCCCCTTCGGGCAGCTTACCGGTCAGGCGGAAGCCAATGACTTCAGGGATCAACATCGACACAGGCTGGCCCAACATGGCGGCTTCAGCCTCAATCCCGCCAACACCCCAACCCAGCACGGCCATGCCGTTAACCATGGTGGTGTGGCTGTCGGTACCGACCAGGGTGTCAGGATAAGCGCATTTGGTATCTTTGTTGGTGGGGTCGGCCGGGTCCTTACCGGTCCAGACAGTTTGCGCCAGATATTCCAAATTCACCTGGTGACAAATGCCGGTGCCGGGTGGCACCACGCGGAAATTATCGAAGGCTTCTTGGCCCCAGCGCAGGAACTCATAACGCTCGCCATTACGCTCGAACTCACGCTCCACATTCAATTGGAAGGCTTTGGGGCTGCCAAACTCATCCACCATCACTGAGTGATCGATCACCAGATCAACAGCGGAAAGCGGGTTAATCTGTTCGGCATTCCCGCCCATACCCACCATGGCGTCCCGCATGGCGGCCAAATCCACCACGGCAGGCACGCCGGTGAAATCCTGCATCAGCACACGCGCGGGGCGATAGGCGATTTCCTTGGTACTTTTCTTTTCCTTGAGCCATTCGGCCACAGCGGCCACGTCATCGGCGGTGACAGTGCGACCGTCTTCGTAGCGCAGGAGGTTTTCCAACAGCACTTTTAAGGTGAAGGGTAGCCGTGAGATATCACCCAGTTTTTGCGCTGCAGCGGGCAGGCTGTAATAGGTGTAAGTCTCGCCATCAACGGTCATCTCGCGGCGGGCGTCATAAGTGGATTTGGCGACCAAGGTGATCTCCCGAAATTTGCAGTGATTGGCCAACGCAAAAAAGCGGCATGGCCTGGATGATTGTCTCACTCAGTACCCAGTGCTTTGTGCCAGCGGGCGGTTTGATGGCGCCTTTTTGTGGGTGGCGGCAAATCGCTGGGTGCGAGTTTTTAGAATTGATCTAGGGTTTAGCGTAGTTTGCGCCACGCCGCCACTAGTATACGTATGTTTTTTACCCGATCCCGAGGAAAAGTGCCGCAGTGCAGCATGGCCAGTGCCTCCCAATGTCTACCGCTGATGGCTACTGGCCCAAGGGTTCCAAGGGCTTCGGCCCTTTGGACGATTACAGTTGTCAGCCTAGGCGCATCCCCATACAACAAAACCACGCGGACCTTGGTGGATCGATCAGCCCGTGCTGTAAGTGATCATCGCCCCTTTTCCCAGCCCTTATGATGGAATGAACCATGCTTGATGGAGCGGCCTCTATCATCTCAACCGGGACCGATACGGTGCCTAAGCTCTTGTTAGAGCATGGTGAAAAACGGCCGAATTCGAAGGCTTTGCGCGCCCAAATCGGCGGTAAGTGGCAAACATGGCATTGGTCGCAGATGATCGATGAAACCCGTCTTTGGGCGGGTGGTTTGGCCGCTCTCGGCTTCAAGCATGGCGACCGCATTATCCTGATGGGCCGTGACCGCGCTCAGCTTTACTGGGCCATGGCGGCGGCCCAGCTGCTGGGTGGTGTACCGGTCCTGGTCCATGAGGATTGCCCAGCCCCTAAACTGGCCGCGATTATTGATCACGAGAAGGCCCGGTTCGCGGTTATCGATGATCAAGACAGCCAGGACTGGCTGCTACCCCTCATCGCGGACACCCCGCTTGCCCATCTGATCCAGCTGCAAGATGACTTGGTGACGGCGCAGGATGGCCCAGATAGCCCGGTGCAGACCCGTCAAAGCCTCCACGACCAGGGCCAGCAATGGCATCAGGATAAGCCAGACTTCTTCGCGGGCGAGGCGGGGAAAGGGCGCGGGTCTGATCTGGCCGTCACCTTCTACAGCGCTGATCCAGAGCCTGTGACCATGGCCCTTAGCAACCCGGAGGTCGGCGTTGGGCCCCAAGGCTTGTCGCTCACCTTCGATAATGTCCTGGTAACGGCCCGCGCTGCTGGGCTGTTTGATGGGGTGAGCGATAAGGCTGTCGCCCTGGCCCATTTGCCAATCAGTGATCCAGCCGATCACCTGGTGTCTTATGCTCAACATTATCTGTTTGGTTTTCAGCTGGTATGCGCGGGTCATCGGGATGGCCTGATCGAGGATTTGCGCGCCACCCGCCCGACCTACCTGGTCGGGACACCGGCCACATTTATAACGATCGTCGAGGCCATCAAGCAACGGCGAGATAACGCCCGGCTGTTCAACAAATGGCGGTATCGTACCTTCCTAAATCACGCCGAAAATTTGGGTCAGGATCGGCTGACGGGCCAGGGCGTTTCCTGGGGCCGTCGCCTAGTTTATTGGTTTGGTCAGGAATTGCTTTACGGCGGGTTGAAAAAGCGGTGGGGCCTTGATCGTTTGTTGTTGGCTTATGGTGTCTCTGGCCGGCTGGCGGATGACACCCTGGCCCTGTTGCACGGTTTGCGGGTGACCCTCAAACAAATCTACGGCCCAGCGGCCGCGTCCGTTTTTGTTACCATTCCCCCATCAGGCTATCCGTCAGCCTATCCACCGGGGACACCCACGGAAGGATCTACGCGGCCTGGATCGGACCCCGCAAGGGACCAGGCCCGTCCGCGATCAACCGGTTTGCCCCTGCCGGGGGTTGAGTTGAAGATCGGGCCGGATAATCGGGTACTGATCAAATCCCCTGGAATTGCCAAAAACCCGGTGACGCAAGCGGCCATCAAGGGTGATGGTTGGTATCAAACTGATGACCAGGGCTATGTGGATGCTGATGGTCAGTTGATCATCACCCGCTGGGCCGCCGCTACGCCCGCCCAAACCCCAGCGGTTTAGCATCAGATAACCAGGCCATCACCCAAAGGCTCGATGGGTTTTCTACCGGTGGCTGGTGCTGGCAAGCTGGGTTGGGTAGCGATGCCAGACGCCTAGGCGCTGGTGCCGGGCTGTCCTTTCGGCTTCCCAATACAGCTGATCCATGGTTTGCAGCCCGGGGTCTTCATCAAACCGTTGCCGCCGGTCGGCCTGAACCGGGTTGGTCAGTGGATCCCGGATCACCACCCCTTCTTGCAACAACCGATAGGCCAGATCCAGAGGGGCAGAGGCAGAGGCAGAGGCGGGGTCGGTCAGGTCTGGGTAGAGTTGTGTATCGTGGATCATGGCCAGCGCTGTGTCGGTGGTATCTGGGGCGTTTGCCGCACCCGCGGCCTCTATCGTGTTGGCCGCATTGGTGGCGGGTGGTGCGAGCCAACAGCGACCGGCGGCATCCCCTAATGGTGCCAGCAACACATCGCAGATGACGGCGAAGTCATGATCTTCAAACAGGGCCCGCAAGCGGTTATCCAACCAGCTGGCATCAACCAGACCCGCCGGTGATCGTACGCCCTCAATCGTGATCCTGAGGGTCTCTGGCATAGGCTGGTCACGGTGTGATTGATGGAATGGATGGGTGTCCACCACCATCAAAAAATTGATCAACCCATCATCGCGCAGCAACTGTAATTGGGGGATGGGTTGTGCCGGTATGGATGGGTAAAGCCCGGGCAGGCTGGCGGGCTGGCGCCAAGCCGATAAATCATGGTCAAAAATCACCGTGCCTTTAAGCCGGACCAAAACAGCCTCGCTATAATTGGGTGTCGGCGTGGTTGGTTGTGGATGCCAATCCTGGAATTGACGCGCCTGGCCATAATGCCCATGGGATGGGTGATAGCTATGGGTGATCGGGTGATAAAAGGGCGTCAGCGCCTTTACTTTCCGCTCTAGAGCACCGGCCTGGCGTTCCACTGAGTGGGTAGTAGCCTCATGGATAAACAAAGCGACCATCATCCAGAGTGCTGCCAAAATAATAAGACTGCTCAGGCTGATGCTGATTTTCTGTGGCGTCGCCATTATCGGGTCTCCTGGGCACGGGTGGCTTTGAGGTACAGGCTGCTCAAGCTGGGTGCGGCTTGGTTGTCAGCCACGGCGATAGGGGGCAGGGGCCGGACGCCATCGCGGGGTTTAAAACGTCCAAAACCGGCGTGGATGACCTGAAGGGCGATATCGGCGTCAGCCCGATAGGTGGGCAGGCTGTCTGGTGCGTTTGGCCCGGCACCTTGGCAGGTATAGGCGAGGCTATTGCGCTGCCAACACACGACCCAGGGGCCGAATTCCATGAGCGTATCGTTGATAAACCCGCGAGCATAAAGCTGCTCCTGGGCTGGCATGATCGGCTCCAAACCCCAAAGGGAGAGCTTTTGGCTGGCTTTCCTGGCGGTGGTGGAATCGCCCTGGAGTGCGCGCAGAAATAATTGATTATCCGCGGCGGCCTCGGCGCGCCCGATGATGATATCTTCCCGGCATTGGTCGACGGCGCTGGTGCAGGTGGCAACCCTTTCGGCCTGGACTGTCTCTATACTCCGGTTAATCTGGTTTATTTCATAGCGCGCTAGCCCAAAGGCAAAGAGCGCCAGAAGCCCCGCCCCAAAGGCTCCTAGGCCAAGAAATTCTTTTCGTGTCATATCCCCCAAATCCCCGATATTTTCCGTGCCGCCCAGCGCCATAATATTAATGGCGATACGGGTTGGACGTCAGGGCGGGGTATACTCTTGGGGTTAAATTGGCTCAGGCTTTTGCTTTTTTCTTAGGCACCACTTTGAGGTCATGGAGCCGGCCGCCACTGGCCTGAACCATGAGGTCGGTGCGCAAAAACATCCAAACCCGGGGGGAGCCAGCGGGAAACCAGCCATTATGAAAGGTGGTGATATCCCGGTCGATATGCACATGCAGCTTCTGACGATGGCCAAAGGGCGGGACACCATCGGCGTCATAGCCGACAACTTCTTGGATAAAGGCATCATCAGGGCGCTCAAGTTCCTCGCCCGCCACGACCAACAGCTTGCGTAAGCTGATTTGGTTTTTACCGTTGATGATGACCAAATGCCCATCACCCGAGCGGCGGCCACGTAACACTAAACTACGCCCAATTTGGCGCACGCCAGCCCGTAACCGTAAGGCCACTTGGCTTGGGTCACGCACCGGGTCGGAAAAGACCCGATGCACGAAGTTAACCCCATGACCTTTCAGGATCGATTCAATGATCCCGGTATCAACCGGCAAGTCTTCGGTCAGTGGCCGTCCTTCATAGACAAAATCATCTGACGCCTCATGGCGCTGATCAGGCTGGGCTTGTGACGGGGTGGCCTGGCCCGGCGGTGGGGTCCCGCCCGTGTCTGTTTCATGGGGGTTGGTGGTCATTATCATCCTGTTCCCGCCGGTTATTTTTGTGTGATGTTCAGGGCCTGCCGCTGGGCTGCCTTCAAACGGGTACAATGCCGGCGTCTGTTAAAACGCTAGCGGTGAATGGTTGACGTTCGGTTACTGGACGGTGGATCACCCTGGTCTTTGTTAAGAAATCGCCGCACTCAAGTTGCGGTAAAATAGCCAGGACTGACGGCCAGGGCTTGCGCCCATGCATCAACGCCAATAGAGCTACTAACCATGAACGACACCCCAGCAACCACAGCCCATGACCCGGCGAGCGCCGCCCTCCTGGGCGGTGTGATCCACCTGGAAAATCTGGTGGTGGGGCGGGCTGGCTTGCCCTTAACCCGGCCGATAGAAGCCCGTTTTCAAGCGGGCTCAATCTGGCAAATCAGCGGCGTGAATGGCAGCGGGAAAACCAGCCTTTTGCGGGTCTTGGCGGGTCTGCTGCCGGCCTATGCTGGCCGGGTGACCCAATCATGGCTCACCGGTCAGCCACGGGCCGTGTATGGTTTTGATGGTGATTGGCAGCGGCAAGTGGCCTGGGTGCCGGTCACCCCAGCGTTCAAACCAGGGCCAACGGTTAACCAAGTGTTGGCCCTCAGTCACCCGGGTGCTGCCAGCCATGGCGCCAATCAGCGACGCTTAGCCGAGGCCTGTGATCATTGGGGACTGGCTGCGATTGCTGATCAGCCGGTGCAGTATTTATCAGCGGGGCAACGCAAACGATTGGATTTAGCGCGGTTGATGCTCGACCCGCGGCCGGTCTGGTTGTTGGATGAACCCACGGTGACCCTAGACGCCCAGGCCCGTAAAACCCTCGCGCTATCGCTTGACCACCACCGGCAGCAAGGCGGCGTGACGATTATGGCAAGCCATGATGATGGCCCCGTCACCCGTGATGTGAATACTCTTGTTTTAGACCGGCTATACCCGGGCGATATCGCATTAGATCCGGCCCCGGGCCCAGCCGTAGGCCCCCTGTCAGCTCCGATTGCTGAGGGTGATGAGACGCCAGCCGCGGGGGTGGCATCATGAGCCCGTCATCGGTTACAGATGCGGCACCCGCCACGCAATCGGCCTACCCAATCGCTGCGGTGTTACCGTGGTGGCGCTTGCTGGGCCAGTTGTTGCGCGTGGAGCTATCAAGCCAATGGCACCGGCGCGGTGATGTGATCACGGTCTTGGCGTTCTACTTTCTGGTCTTGATCTTAGCACCATTGGGCCTGGGTCCCGCCAGTGCCACCCTGCGTGGTGTGGCCCCCGGCTTGGTATGGATCGCCGCCCTTTTGTCGGTGATCATGGCGGTGGAACGCGGGATTAGGCCCGACCATCAGGATGGCAGCTTAGAAGCCCGCTTTTTCACCGGCGCTAGCGCCGAGCTGATCATGGCGGCGAAAGCCATTGTGTTGGTGCTCACCACGATCCTGCCGTTGATCCTGGTGTCACCGATGATCTTTGCGGTCCTAGCGGTGCCGGCCTCGGCCATGGTGCCTGGTGCTCTGGCGATCTTATTGGGTGGGCCGGGTTTGGTGGTGATTGGTCTGGCGGGGGCGGCCTTAACCGCTGGTGCGCGCCAGGGTGGGGCGTTGCTGGCGGTTTTATTGTTCCCGCTGCAATTGCCCGTATTGATTTTCGGGGCGGCGGCGTTGCAACGGGCATTAACCGGTGAGCCTGTGGTCGGTGAGCTACAGATTTTGGCAGCATTAACCCTGTTCAGCCTGCCCGTGGGTATCATGGCGGGTGCGGCAGCGTTACGCGGGTTAATCCGCGATGATGCTTGATCGAAACCACCGCCGCCGCCATGTTAAGGCCACGCGAAACAGGATTAATAACAAACGCCCCTAACCGGTATGCATCGCTTTGCTAACCCCACTCAGTTTAACCGTCTCACAGCACCGGTGCGCCCCGTGTTGTGGCTGTTGGCGTGTGGGCTGATCGGAGTGGGTTTGTACCTGTCATTGCTCGCCTCACCGCCGGATTACCAACAGGGTGATAGCGTGCGGATTATGTATGTCCATGTGCCCGCCGCCTGGCTTGGTTTGTTTATTTACGCGACCATGGCCGGGGCAGCGATCGCCGGGTATGTGTGGCAGCATCCTTTAGCCGATCTCTACACCCGTGCGGCCGCGCCTGTGGGCGCTTGTTTCACGGCCCTGTGCCTGATCACCGGGGCTATCTGGGGCCAGCCGATTTGGGGCGTCTGGTGGGTCTGGGACGCCCGGCTTACATCTGTCTTGATTTTGTTTTTCTTGTATCTGGGTTTTATCGCCCTGGTGGATGCGTTTGACCGCCCCCAGCGCGGCGATAATGCCGCGCGCATTTTGGTTTTATTGGGCACGGTGAATTTGCCGATCATCAAGTTTTCCGTGGATTGGTGGAACACGCTTCACCAGCCCGCCAGCATTGCTCGCCTGGACAGCCCGGCGATCCATGCCTCAATGTTGTGGCCATTGCTGACCATGGCCTTGGGGCTTAGTTGTTTGGCGTTTGCCATTATCCTTACCCGGTTGGATGGGGAGGTTGCACGGCGGCGTTGGCAGATGCGGATGCAACGGCAAATGGCCCATAACAGGGCCGCGGCCGCCCATGATACCCCGGCGGTTGTCACCTCATGACATGATTAGGTGTCACCTCATGACGGTGAAAACCGTTGCGATAGTCGGTCGCAAACGCTAGCTGACCACACCATCGGCGCTTACAATGATAAATCATAAGCAAACGCGGTAAAGGGCAACCACTTGGATCAGTATGCGGCATATGTTTGGGCGGCTTACCTCGTCACCGGTCTCGGCTTGGCCGGGTTGGTGGCGTTTAGCTTGTTCCATGCCCGCCGTTGGCGGCAAAAACTGGCCGCTACCGATGCGGGGGCGACTGCCACGGCTGATCGTGTGACGGACGCCGTCATCGCGCCGCAGACAAATCCGGACCGCCCCGATCGCCATGATGGTAAGACATCGGATGATCGTGGGGCGCAGTAATTTTAACCCATGGCCCTCGAACCCGATCAGCAAGACCTTCACGCCAGCCCCGCCCAACCTGGCCACCAACCGGCTCCCCAGCCCGGTGCTGCATCGGTTAGGGATAAACGCTGGCAGCCAAAACATCGCCGGATGGCGTGGCTCACCGTGGGGGCGGTGATGGTCGCGGCGGCGGCGAGTTTGGCCATCTTAGCCTTGGACCGCAACTTAACGTTTTTCTATAGCCCAGCGGATTTCGCTGATTTGACCGCCGCGGGTGAACCCTTGCCCACCAACCGTCCTATACGGCTGGGTGGCCTGGTGGCGGATGATAGCGTGCGCCGGGATGGTGATGGGCTGACGGTGCATTTTGAGGTCACCGATCATGGGGCTATCACACCGGTAAGCTTCACCGGCATTTTGCCCGACCTTTTCCGTGAGGGCCAAGGGGTTGTGGCTATCGGCCAGTTAAGCCGCGATGGTCATTTCACCGCCCAGGAAATATTGGCAAAGCATGATGAGAACTATATGCCGCCCGAAGTGGCCGCCGCCCTGGAACGCAATCGGCCAAGCCAGGATGGTGGTTATGGTGGGTCTGGTGCTTATGGCGTCTATGGCGCCGATACAGTGATACCGGGCGAAAACCCATGATCGCGGAATTAAGCCATTTCCTGTTGATCCTTGCCTTGGTCATCGCCCTGGTACAGGCGGGCACCGGCCTTGCCTTGTTGCGGGTTGGTGGCGATCAGGCCTTGGCCTATTCCCTGGCCACGCGCCGGGCGGCTTATGGGCAATTGGCGTTGGTCACCGGGGCGTTTGCGGGGCTGATCTACTTGTTCTTAGTCTCGGATTTTTCCGTCATCACCGTGGTCCAAAATAGCCATTCAGCCAAGCCGCTTATCTACAAAATCGCGGGCACATGGGGCAATCATGAGGGGTCCTTATTGCTATGGGTTCTGGTGTTGGCCTTGTTTGGTGCGGCAGTGGCCCGCGGGACATTGGACCCCGATAGCCACCACGCCAAATTGCGCGATGTGACAGTGGCGGTTCATGGCTTGTTGAGTGTCGGTTTTCTGCTGCTGTTAATCGGTACCTCGAACCCCTTCGGACGCTTGGCTGAGCCGCCAATCGATGGTCAAGACCTCAACCCGTTATTGCAAGACCCCGCCTTAGCCTTGCACCCACCCTTGCTGTATTTGGGCTATGTGGGGTTTGCCAGCACCTTTGCTTTTGCGGTCGCTGGGTTGCTGTTGGGGCGCATGGACCGGGATTGGGCCCGGGCGACCGGACGGTATGTGCTGATTGCCTGGGCAGCGCTCACCGTGGGTATCGCGCTTGGGTCTTGGTGGGCCTATTATGAGCTGGGTTGGGGCGGTTGGTGGTTCTGGGACCCGGTGGAGAATGCCAGCCTGATGCCGTGGCTAGCCGGTACCGCCTTGCTCCATTCGGTTCATGTGATGGCAAAGCGGCAAGCCTTGGCTAGCTGGACCATTTTGCTGGCGATTTTGACCTTCTCTTTGTCGCTATTGGGCACGTTTTTGGTGCGCTCTGGCGTGTTGACCAGTGTCCATGCCTTTGCCTTGGACCCGACCCGGGGCATGTTTATTCTGATCCTGATCGGTGTCACTGTAACGGGCGCTTTGGCGCTCTATGGCTGGCGGGCTAGCCAGCCTGGGTCGATGCCCGCGAACCCGCCTTTCGCTGCGATCAGCCGTGAAGGCAGCCTAGTGTTCAACAATGTATTGCTGGCCCTTGCCTGTGCGGTTGTGTTGTTGGGCACCTTGTATCCTTTGGCGCTCCAGCTGTTGGGCTTGCCGCCGGTATCGGTGGGGCCGCCCTATTTCGAAGCCACAGTCATCCCCCTGATGGCTCCCTTGCTGCCGGTCCTGGCCATTGCTCCGTTTTTACCCTGGCGGGCGGCATCCTTATCGCCATTGATGCGTAAACTGCGGGTGCCGGCGCTCGTGGTGATTATCCTATCTTTGATCATTATCTGGCCCGATGAGCCCAAGCGCGCCTTGGCCAGTGCGGGGTTTGCCCTGGGGCTATGGGTTATCCTCGGGACGCTCATGCAATGGTTGGAGCGGGCCGGTTACCGCTGGTCAGGCGCGCGTAAATTGCCGGCTTGGCAACAGGGCATGACCCTGGCCCATCTGGGGGTTGGGATCATGGTTTTGGGTATCGCTGGTTCGGCGGCATGGAGCAGCGATCGCATCCTGCGGATGGCGCCGGGCGACAGCGTGGCGTTCGCCGGTTACCAGGTAACATTCAAGGGGGCCGCGCAAGTGCAGGGCCCGAATTACGTGGCCGATCAAGGCATCTTACGGGCTGGTGATGGTGATCAAATCATCTTAGCCCCCGAAAAACGTTGGTATCCTGTGGCCCAGATGCGGACCACGGAGGCGGCGATTGTCTTTGATGGGTGGGGCAACCTCTACGCCACCCTAGGCCAGCCCGACGAAGCCAATCTGCCGCTTAACCAACCGGTGGTGACAAACGTCGACCCGGCCACCATCGCCTGGTCACTGCATCTGCAATACCATCCCATGATTGTGCTGATTTGGCTTGGCTCTGGGGTGATGGCGCTGGGCGGGGTTTGGGCAGCCCTTGACCGGCTATTCCGATTGGGCCACGCGAAATCAGGTCGCCGACCAGATGCCCAAGCCGCCCAACCATCCACGGCAACGGCCGATATGGGGGCCGCTGAATGAACCACCGTCGGTTAATGGTATGGCTCCCCTTGGCCCTTGCTGTGCTCCTGGCAGCGGGTTTTACCGTGGCGTTGACCAAGCCCCAAAATAACCTGGCCATTATGACCAACCAGGCCGTGCTCTTGGATCTGCCGATCCCTCCTTTTGCCTTGGCGGAGGCGGCGGCTGAGGGGGTTGATGGTAGTCCCCATTATGATCAGATCAGAGGCCTGGCCGATGGGGATTTGGTGGCAGGGTCGAGTGGCTTGGCCCTGGTCAATTTTTTCGCCTCCTGGTGTGCCCCTTGTCGCATCGAACACCCTTTTCTGATGCGGCTCGCGCGTGATGCGAGCGTCCCGCTCTATGGCATTGCCTATCGTGATACGGGCATCAAGGCCGCGGCCTATTTGGTGGATGCAGGCAACCCCTTTGCCCAGGTAGGGCTTGACCCGGATGGCGATGCGGCCCTTGGCTTTGGCATCACCGGCATGCCCGAGACCTTTTTGATCGATGCCGATGGCCGAATACGATTCCGGGTGCAAGGACCAGTTAGTGGACCGCAATTTGACCAGCTGGTTACTATTATCGACCAGCTACGCCAGGAGGCCGGTTGATGCACCATGTCTCAAGCCTATACCGGCTGTTGACCAGCGGCCTGATGATAGCCATGGCCTCTGCTCTTATTATCACCATGGTTGTCACGGCCGCGCCGACGCCATCCATGGCGGCCACGATTGCGCCCGAAGACGTGCTGGCCGATCCAACCCACGAAGCCCGCGCCCAAGCCTTGTCCGAACGCTTGCGTTGTGTTGTCTGTGCCAACCAATCGATCGCGGATAGTGAAGCCACCCTAGCCTTGGATATGCAGCGACTGGTTCGCCGGCGGATCGCGGCGGGGGATAGTGACCAACAAATTTTGGATGATTTGATCGCCCGTTATGGGGATCGCATCTTGCTCAACCCACCTATTACCACCCGCACCTATCTGCTTTGGGGTTTGCCGGTGGTGTTTGTGTTGCTGGTGCTGGCGGTGTTATGGGCGCGGCGTCAGCCCGTGGCCGGGCAAGCACCCTTGACCCCGCTGGCGATTGATGGCTGGGACAGCCAGGCGCAGCATCCAGATGCTGCACAGGCTCAAGATCAGGGCCGTGACACATGATGTTCTGGGTTGTTGCCGCACTGGTTACCGCCGCTGTTTGTATCGTTGTTATTGCCCCGTTTAAACGGGCGCCACGCTTGTCCACCGCCCTGATGGTTCTGATACCGGTGGCGACCATGGGTCTTTATTTGTGGTGGGGTAACTCCGATATGCCTGATCAACCCTTGGCCAGCCGGGATCAAATGGCGTTGCAGCAGCACAACCAGGCGCTCGCTGCTGCCGATCAACTGGCGCGGCAATTGGCGGACGATCCACAAAACCTAGAGGGTTGGGCCCTGCTGGGGCAAACCTGGAGCGCCCTGGGACGCCATGGGGATGCCGCCCAAGCCTTTGGCCGGGCGGCTGCCCTGGCGCCTGAGCGACCGGCCCTCGCCATCGCCCAGGTAGAAGCCATGATCGCCGTGGAGGATGGTTTGATGACCGTTGAGGCCAGCCGGATTGTGGACCGGTTGAACCGTGACCACCCTGATTTGCCGGGCGCCCAATTCTATCGTGGGTTACAGCGTTGGCAGGCCGGCGCGATGGATGAGGCGGTGGCGGTATGGCAAGCCTTGCGCCGTGAGGCCCGTGGTGATGAGGCCTGGTTGCCGAGCCTCAATCGCCGTTTGGCCGCCGCCCAGGCATTAAGCGGGTCTTGATCAGCCGCATGCCGCGTTCAGACGCGCGTATTCCTCGGGAGAATCCAAGGCTTGCTGGCGGGCATCGCGTTCTTGGTGCAGCTCGCTTACTTTTTCATCCACCAACGCGCCGACTTTACTGATCAGTTCGGTTTGTGCCGCACGGGCAAAATCCACGGGGACTGGGCCAACAGCACCCATATTGATTAATTCCCGTTCCAAATGGGCGCGTAATTCAGGCCGGTATTTGGTGACGACTTCCCGGTCGATCGCCACATGCTGTTGCTCATGGGCGAGTAGCTCCCGGTAATCGCAACTGCCGCGCTGAAGCTCCCGGGCGATATAGATCATGGAATGCAGGCTTAAATTGACCTGAACCGCCTGCACCCACACGCAGGTATCACCGGTGAAAAAGCTCACATCATTATCAAAGGCAATCTGGGTCTGGGCTTGAATATCCCCCACCGCCAGCCCGCCCACATGATGGCCATCGAGCACACCCAGGCGGGTGTTATTTTGCGCTTGGGATAGTTCCGCCAAACTGCGGGTTGTGTCCGTATGGGTTGGCGGCATATCCAACAGCACCTGCACGTTGGGTATGGCCCGCATGGTGCAGGATGCGAGGGCCTTCGGCGTGCCCACGACCAAGGGTTGCACGATCATCATGACCAGTGCTGCGCCGATTGTTAGGGCGATCAGGCCGTAACGCTGTGGTGACATCCCCATGTCTTCTCCTCATCCCCAGAATGATAGGCTGCCAGATAAAATCGCTTCTGACAAATCACCAACCCGTAATTTTTGCGGCGTCGTGCATCACCAGGCCCTATTGAACGACCCTTAAAAGTGAAATGGGGCTGTCGTCCGGGTGGTCAATTGGGAAAAGGCATGGCCGCTCAAGGCTGGCCCGCGCATTGATCGGCGACGCGCTGATACTCTTCTGGTGTATCGATCTGCGCTTGCCGGCGGTTGCGTTCTTGTTCGATGAGGCTCATTTCCCGGTCGATGACAGCCGTGATGCGGGCCTGTAAGGCGCTGCGTGCGTCGGCCAGCTCGGCTTCAGCCATGGGACGTGGCCGCGCCATACCGTTTAAGCTGCGCTGGGCGGCCGCACGAATGCGCGGCGTGGCCTCACGCAAGATCGCAAGATCAGTGTTGAGATGCTTATATTCATGCTCCACCGCCGCATCAAAGGCACAGGTACCCCGCGGGCGGTCTTTGGAGATATAAATCACCGGCTCATAGCCCAGGGTCAGCGCCAATTGTTTAAGCCCCAAACAGGCCCGCCCGCCTTGGGTTGCCTGCAACATATGGAACTCACTGCGCAGCCTGATTTCACCATGATGTAGCCCGCCGATGCTTTGGTGATGGCTAAGGGAGGCAGCACCGGTTGGGTTGTGTTCTGTGAACAGGCTTTTCAATTTGTCTGGGCTGGCGTTTTCCACCAAGCGCACGGGCTGGTTTTCAATCGCTAACGTATAGGTGGGGGCCGGCATATCGGGGCATTGGGTACCAAAGGCGTCGGCCGGTGACGCAAAGGCTGATAAGGCAAAGCCAAGAAGACTTGCGAGGGCCGTGACTATCAGGGCTGGCCGCGAACCTAAAGCCACACCAATCACAGGCTAGTTCCTATAGTCAGCGGGGAGCTGTGGGGGCGTGTGGATATAGCGCCCTTTGCCGCTGCATTTGGTGGCGGTTTCCAAATTCTCGATGGCGGTGTCGTGGGCTGCTTGCACCTTTTCTTGCTCTTTGTTCAAGCGATCGATTTCGCGCTGTACCACCTGGGTGATGGCATCGCCGATGGGCCCACCTTGGGCACGGGCTTGTTCGGCTGAGAGCGGGCCAATAACGCCGATTTCATCCACCTTGGCCCGGGCTGCGCGTTGTACGGTCGATAGCTCACGCAGCACTAGGTCTTTGCCTTTCATATAATGCTCCATCTCATGCTCGGCGATGGCGTCATGCATGCAGCTTCCAGGATCATAGATTTGGTTTACGTATAAGGTGCCAGCGAGCAGCAAATTGATGTCCACGCGGCTGGGCCAAATACAGGTGCCATTGCCGTCGCGCGCGTGATCACCGCCGAATTGCACATTGGTGTGCGCGGTCATTTCAATCATCATCAACCCGCCCAGGGACCGGTTGGTATGGGGTATCGGTACCGCCACGGGTTTGCGCAGCACCTCATTGATCCCGACCGATGTTTTGGTGAAATCAGTTTTCAGGGGTTCTTCAAGGGGCCGCACCACGACCACGGGTTCGGGGGGGATTGGGCAGGCTTGCCCCGATAGGGTGAGGCCAATCCCGGTGGCCATATTGGCGAGCCATTCAAAAGCTGACATGACAGTTTGCAATACCCGTAACGTAAAACAGGTTCATACTATGCCTGGAATTGTTGGTTTTGGTCAAAGCACGAAGCTGTCACCAATGCGGTCGTCAGCATTACCGCCGACAACCTTATGGGCACCACCACCGGCGTAACCTACGGGCTGGGATACAGGCGGGCGTCTGAAAAAGGGCTTCCCAGCCAGTGTATTTCCGCCTAGCCTGCCCGCCATCAATCGTGACGCCACTCGACCCATCATCAGAATACATGTCGCTTTCTGCCCATGATCCCGAAGCCGCCGCTGCTGCTGATCAGCCCGCTGATACAGGAAACAAGCCCGCTTCTGCCCCGATCCCGGCCTTAGAGATCATCGATCTGCACAAGCGTTTTGGCACCCTTGAGGTGCTCAAAGGGATCTCCTTATCGGCCCATGATGGCCATGTCATTTCAGTGATTGGGTCCAGCGGGTCGGGTAAATCCACCATGCTTCGTTGCGTCAATTTGCTGGAGACCCCAGACCGTGGCGAAATCCATGTGAATGGTGAGTTAATCAAGATGCGCCAGCGGGGCGATGGCACCGCCGAACCCGCGGACCGGCGACAAGTGGAACGTTTACGCGCTCAGCTTGGCATGGTGTTTCAAAGCTTTAATCTCTGGAGCCATAAAACCGCGCTCGAGAATGTGGTGGAAGCGCCCATCTATGTGCAGAAACGCCCGCGTCATGTGGTGATCGAAGAAGCACATGAACTGCTCAATAAAGTGGGTGTGTCCGCCAAGGCCGATGCTTACCCGTCGGAATTATCCGGGGGGCAGCAGCAACGGGTGGCGATTGCCCGGGCGCTCGCCATGAAGCCCAAAGTGATGTTGTTCGATGAGCCAACCTCGGCCCTTGATCCGGAATTGGTCGGTGAGGTGTTGCGGGTCATGCGCAAACTTGCCGAAGAAGGCAACACCATGCTGATTGTTACCCATGAGATGGGCTTTGCCCGTGAGGTATCCTCAGAGGTGGTGTTCTTGCACCAAGGACGGGTCGAAGAACGCGGGCCCCCATCAAAGGTTTTTGATCAACCCGATAGCGAACGCTGTCGGCAATTCCTGGCCAGCCAGTTGTAACCGGCGGTCATAAACACCCAATTCCTCTCACTCGTTTTACGGAGAAATCTACCCATGAAAAAACTCTTAACCCTAGCGGCGGCCGCGCTTGTGGCTGTGACCATGACGGGCGAAGCCATGGCGCGTGATAAAATCGTCATCGCCACCGAAGGCGCCTACCCTCCCTTCAACATGACCGATACCGCGGGCAACCTTATTGGTTTTGATGTGGAGATCGCCAACGCCCTTTGTGCCTATATGAAGGTTGAATGCGAGATTGTCGCCCAGGATTGGGACGGTATCATCCCCGCTCTTCTGGCCAATAAGTACGATGCGATCGTGGCCTCCATGTCGATTACGGAAGAGCGCAAAAAGCGCGTGGCCTTCAGCGATAAATATTATCAAACCCCCGCCCGTTTCGTGGTGGCGGATGGTGCCTTGGGTGATTTTGATGTGGACGGCATGGCCGATGCCATGGACGGTAAAGTGGTCGGTGTTCAATCCTCCACCATCCACGCCAATTTCCTGGAAGACAATTTAGCGGACCAGGTTGAGATCCGTTACTACGACACCCAAGAACAAGCCAATTTAGACCTGGCGGCGGGCCGCGTTGATGCCTTGCTGGCCGATAGTATTGTGCTCGATGAAAGCTTACTGAAAACCCCAGAAGGCCAAGGCTATGGCTTTGTCGGTCCGGCACTTGACGGCAAAACCTGGGCCGGTTTCGGCGAAGGCGTGGGCATTGCTGTGCGCAAAGAAGACCAGGATCTGGTTGAGATGTTCAACAAAGCCATCCAGGGCATCCGTGAGAATGGCGATTACCTGAACATTCAACAGAAATACTTCGATTTCGATATCTATGGCGGCTAAGCGCTAAGATCGATGGTTGATGATGACAGGGGCGGCAGCGCGTGAACCAGTGGTGCCGCCCCTGTTATATGCCCCTTATGGGGACCACCCTGATGCCCCCCAATTTCCTGTGCTCTCATGTGACCTTCATCAGGCCCCTCTCGTAAAGACCAAGACGTCATGACCGAAACCCTTGCATTGTTTGCCTTCGGCGATACCGGATGGGGCGATGAGCTGCTCGATAGCTTATGGCTTACCGTGCGGTTGGCCCTGGTATCCTATGCCATTGGGTTCGTCATCGGCCTTCTGGGGGCGGGAGCCAAGCTGTCGCGGTTTGCGCTGTTGCGGGGGGCGGCGGAGACCTACACCACCGTGGTCCGTGGTGTGCCCGAGATTTTGGTCGTCTTCTTGATCTATTTCGGCGGCAGCATCGCGTTCCAAGCCTTGATGAGCCTGATCGGCTATGATGGACGGATTGAGGTCGATGGGTTTGTGGCCGGGGTGGTCGCCTTGGCCACCGTGTCGGGCGCTTATCAAACCGAGGTGTTGCGGGCGGGTATCCTCGCGGTGCCTCAGGGGCAGGTTGAAGCAGCGGATGCCATCGGCATGTCAAAGCTGCTGCGTTTCTGGCGGATTATTCTGCCGCAATTGCTGCGATTTGCCTTGCCGGCCTTGGGAAATCTGTGGCTCGTGATGCTCAAGGATACGGCGATCATCTCCGTGGTCGGTTTGGATGAATTGCTGCGCACCGCCGATGTGGCTGGCCGGTCAACACGGATGCAATTCACCTTCTTTTTTGCCGCCGCCATGCTTTATCTGACGCTCACGGTCGTCTCCATGATGGCGATCCAGGCCCTGGAAAAAATCACCATGCGCGGCGTCAAGCGCGCCAGCCAGGCGTAAGGGAAGGGCAGCCCCATGGACACCTTACGCGATATTTTAGATTTCCTCGTCGGCTGGGCCCTTGATGCTGACCTGATTATCCGGGCCATTCCGGGGTTAATGGACGGGTTGGTGGTGACACTCACCATGATTGGCTCAAGCTTGCTGATCGGGCTGGTACTGGCCTTGGCCTTGGCGGCCATGCGGCTGTCGGGCAAGCGGTGGCTGAATGGGCCAGCCTATGCCTATATGTTCTTTTTTCGCGGCACGCCGCTCCTGGTGCAGATCTTTTTGATCTACAACGTGCCCGGGCTGTTTGAGGATATCCGTAAAAGCGATATTTGGCCGTATATCCGGGATCCGATTTACTGGGCTATTCTGGCCTTGGCGTTAAACACCGCCGCCTATACCGCCGAGATTATCCGCGGCGCCATCTTGGCGGTCCCGGCCCAAGAGGTGGAGGCCGCGCGGGCCATGGGGATGTCGCGGTTCACCGTGATGCGCCGGATCATGGTGCCTCATGCCTTGCGGATCTCAATCCCGGCCTATGCCAATGAGGTGATCTTATTGCTCAAGGGCAGCGCCCTCGTATCAGCCATTTCTGTGATGGATATTGCGGGCCAAGCACACCGGCTTTATTCCCGAACCTACGCCCCGTTTGAACCCTTGATCGCAGCTGGATTGGTCTATTTGACCCTCACCTTTGCTATCACGCGCATGGCGAAATTTGCTGAATTTATGACCACCCCTGGGGGCAAACGGTGGTGGCAGCGGGTCAAGGCTCGGGTAATGGGGCGTAGTTTGGATCATACCCCGGGGTCTGGGCCATCCAGACCGTCAGAACAGACGTCTTAGCCCTGTTTGAACTTTTCGATGGCCAGGTCGAGGCCGCGTACTAGCTTGTTGCCAATCGCACCGCCATCCCCGTGCATATTTTGGGCTAGCACCACGGCCATGGCATCCACATGGGCTTCGATGACCGCGACCCGTTTGGGGGTCAGTTCGGTCATGTTATCGGTGAAATTAAATAATCCATCCCCGAATTTGGTCAGCAGCGGGAAGTTAAACGTGGCCGCTTGGCCTTTGATTTCCCGGGCCACCATGGCGATTTTTTTCATCTGTTCGGCGGTAGCGTCGCCACCTTCAGCGGCGGTGCGCACCATTTGGCGCAAATCTTCCACATCCTTACGAACCTTGGCTGTGTAGTCTTTGCCCTTGGCCGCCACGGCTTTTTCTGTTCGCTCAATGGCTTTCGCATTGAACTGGGCATTACCACCGGCACCAACCTTATCGCGCAGGCGGGTTGAGGGTTTAATGATTTGTACGTCATCGCTGGCCATGATCGCGGCCTCCCATTCCCTAGTTCAAATTTTATCGTTTGCGTCGATCTGGGCCGCTGAAACTTGCGTTACGGCGACGGCGATCAGGTCCAAAATAACTCGTTGACTTCACAAAAGCCCGAGGTTTTTCAATTATACTCGTTAAACGTGAGACCAAAGACTTCACCGAGACCGGTTTTGTCAGGAATTCACTGACCCCATGGTCGCGGGCTTCGATCACCCAATCAAGGGTAGAATAAGCGGAAACCATGATAAATGGGGTAAAGCGAATTTCGGGATTGGGGTGCATACGGATCCAATCTAATAGCTCCAGGCCACTCATCGGTTCCATCGCCCAATCAGAAAACACCACGTCGAACAGTTTATCTTCCCGGCCTTCTTCCACCACCGTGTTGATGGCGTCGATGGCTTCTTTGCCATGCTCTGCCCGGACAATGGACCGGCAGCCCAGATTTTCAAAAACCTGGCAGAACAAGTCGAGCATGAACTCACTGTCATCAACCACTAAGACCCGCAGGTCTCTAAGGTCATATTCATTTCCGTGATTAGGCGGCATGACCGTTCTGGCTCAATCCTAGGGCGTTTAGCCCATATGGTCACCATGGGCTTAAATAATCCTGTTAATTTGGATGTATACTATGACGGAAAATGAACCGAACGCCTGCGTATCGGGCAAAACTTTGTGAAAACAGGTTTTCTTTGGTGGCCGTGAGCACACAATTTTCCCAACTAGCGGTTAAGAAGCGCCCTGAAAGCCGGCGTTTATGCGCTTTTAGGGGAATGTCGGGGAGAAACGGCCATGGGGTGACCCTGTTGCGGCTATTTATCGACGGTTATCGGCCACAACGCGCTGGATCGCCCGGCGTAGCCCGTTGCACAGCTCATCACCCACTGAGCCACCCAGCCCCATAATTTTCTGGCTGATGACCACATCGATGGCATCCAAATGGGCGTCAATCAGCTCCACCTGCCGGTCAGACACATGGGTCATTTGTTTGGTCAGTTCATAGAGGCTATCGCCAAAGCGGCTGAGTAGCTGGAAATCGAAAGTGGCGGCCTGGCCCTTCATCTCGCGGCCTAATGACCCCAGGGTTTTGAGCGGCGTGGCCGGTGCCTTGCGGTTCTTTTTCAGCGCGGTGGACGCCTCACGCATGGCGGTCACATGCTTGGTCGCATGGGCCAAATAATGATCACGGCTATCGGCGATGGCCGCTTCGGCCTTGGCGATGGCGTCGGCATTGATGATGCCAGCGCCGACCTCTGGCCCGTTCAATTTTTGCTTAAGCGTGTTGGGTCGATCAATCACCGCAACGCTGCGCGGGTCGCCATCGCTATTTGTCGTGGTCTTTACATCCAGTGATGATCTGTTCACAGCCCATTACCCCGTTCTGGGGTCCCCTCACGTCACCAAGGCCCATAAACTATCATAAGTTTAGCTTAAATTCTGGATAAATTGCGGCCATTGGGGGCTTGTTGGGTTTTTGGGCAGGGGCGCTATGTGCCCTTGATCCCACCCGTGAGTCAGTCTTTTTTCTGACGACGATCTTCGCCGTTAAACGGCAATTTTTGGCGTCGGCGATCGGGGCCGAAATAATCGGCGGTACGAATGAACGGCCGGGGGCGCTCAATGACCGTCAGCAAGCGTTTCGCCACGGCCTGGGCGGAGACGGGCTTTGACAAGAATTCCGTTGCCCCCCAATCGCGGGCGGTGGTGACCCAATCCATGGTGGAATAGGCCGTTAGCATAACAAAGGGCATGAATTTTAGGGCGTCATGGTCATTGCTGCGCACCCATTTCAACAAATCCAGACCACTCATGGGTTTCATGGCCCAATCAGAAATCACCACATCAAAAGTGGAGAAATCATCAGCCCCGTTATTGGTCGAATTGAGAAGTTCGGAGATCGCATCTTCGCCATTGGTGGTGGTGATCACCTCACCGATATCCAAATTCTCCAAGAGCGCGACCATCAACTCGCGCATAAAGGCGCTATCTTCGACCAGCAAGATCGAGAGTTTACTTAGGTCATAAACGAGAGAAGATTTTACCACAGGCGGCTAGTTCGTGTTCAAAACAGGGTATGAATGGGACCGGTTAGCCCCGCCAATATCAAGCTTACGTCTTCATAAGCGACAATGTGCCATACAATATGTAATAGAAACGCAAAGCCTTGACCATGTGATTTTCATAACCAGGGTTTTCCTGCCAAGGCGTGGTTAGCATGCGTGGACCGCCACCCCCGCTTATGATCGCTGGTCGTATTGTCAGGCATCCTTCTTTGTATTAGCGAGCTGAAGAGCATAATACGCCCCATAGTGTGCTATCGGCTCGCGGTTGGGGTGCTTACAGGGCTTGAGTTCAACACAAGCAGCCCTTAGGTTGCCTTGGCAATTGGCAGGCAGCCATGATGGCTTGGTCCGCACATCCTGGTTGCAGTTTTTCAGCAGTTTTTTCAGGTCATTAAATTATGGGCAGTGATCCCTTTCTTTGGCTGATCCTCACGGTCATCTCGATCTACAAATTCATCGTGTTCATCGCGGT